>NZ_JBHZCY010000159.1:0-7294 GCF_042786665.1 Kitasatospora sp. NPDC059146
GTCCTGCTACTCCTCGACGAGGAGCTTCTCCCGCAGCTGGGCCAAGGTCCGGGCCAGCAGGCGGGACACGTGCATCTGGGAGATCCCCACCTCGGCGGCGATCTGCGACTGGGTCATGTTCCGGAAGAACCGCAGCACCAGGATCTTCTGCTCCCGGGGCGGCAGTTGGGCCAGCAGGGGCTTGAGCGACTCGCGGTACTCGACGCCCTCCAGTGCCTCGTCGGTGGCGCCCAGGGTGTCCGCCACGGCCGGCGACTCGTCGTCGCTGTCCGGGACGTCCAGGGACAGCGTGGAGTACGCGTTGGCGGACTCCAGGCCCTCCAGCACGTCCTCCTCGGAGATGCCCAGGTGCTCGGCCAGCTCGTGCACCGTGGGGGAGCGGCCGTGCCGCTGGGAGAGCTCGCTGGTCGCCGTGGTGAGCGACAGCCGCAGCTCCTGGAGGCGGCGCGGGACGCGCACCGCCCACCCCTTGTCGCGGAAGTGCCGCTTGATCTCGCCGACGATGGTCGGCGTCGCGTAGGTGGAGAACTCGACCCCGCGCTCGTGGTCGAAGCGGTCCACCGACTTGATCAGTCCGATGGTGGCGACCTGGGTCAGGTCGTCCAGCGGCTCACCCCGGTTGCGGAACCGCCGGGCCAGGTGCTCGACCAGCGGGATGTGCATCCGGACCAGCTGGTTGCGCAGCTCCACGCGCTCCGGGGAGCCCTCGGGCAGCGCGGCCAGCCGGACGAACAGCGCGCGGGCGGCCTCCCGGTCCGGTGCGCCGGTGCGGTGCGAGCCCTGGGCGGGCACGGCGCCGTGCAGGTCCGCGCCCTCCGCCGCCGGTTCCGGCGGGGGAGTGGAGGCGGGCGTCGGCTCAGACGTCGGCTCGGTCGGGTGGCTCATCCGGTGGGCGTCCTTCGGGTGCGCTTCGTCGTTGGCGGCGAGGCCGGAAACGCTCGCCTGGGTCGGTACGGCAGGTCCCGCCGTCGCGAGGCCGGTACGGTCCAGATCACTCACGGCCATTCCCCCGTTCCGTTCCGGGAGCACCGGGGCCGTCGGCCCCGGCATCGTCTCGTTGGTCGTACCGCCGGTGGGCGGTACCGGGAGCCGCCCACCGGCCCCGGGTGGGGTGCGGCGGACGGCCCTTGCAGGGTGCTGCTGCTCGGTGCCCGGTCAGTGGGCGGCGGACCCGCCGCGCTTCTTGTGCAGGCTGATCGTCACGGTGTTGTCCTCGGCGACCGAGGAGTCCACCTCGCCGGCCAGCGCGGAGAGCACCGTCCACGCGAAGGTGTCGCGTTCGGGCGCCTTGCCGTCCGTGGTCGGAGCGGAGACCGTCACCTTGAGCGAGTCGCCGACCAGCCGGAACTCGCAGGACAGGACGGAGCCGGGCACCGCCTGCTGGAGCAGGATGGCGCAGGCCTCGTCCACCGCGATCCGCAGGTCCTCGATCTCGTCGAGGGTGAAGTCCAGCCGGGCGGCAAGCCCGGCCGTCGCTGTTCGCAGCACGGAGAGGTAGGCCCCTGCCGCGGGCAGCCGGACCTCCACGAAGTCCTGAACTCCGAGATCGCTGTCGATCTGGGACACCCTTGCCTCCTGGGTGACGCGCTGTGCTTGCTTGGTACCCCCGAGGGGGCGTCCTCCGCACCCGGTGCGGGAGTTACTCATGGTAAGGCATTGCGACGCAGGGTGGCAGGGGCTTTGCCCCTACTCCGTGCGTGGGTTCAACGCTTCCCGGCGGCCGTGAGTGCCTCATCGGTGAGCCGGTAGACCGTCCACCCGTTCATCGGCACCGCGCCGAGCGAGCGGTAGAAGTCGATCGAGGGCTGGTTCCAGTCCAGCACCGACCATTCGACCCGGGCGTAGCCGCGCTCGACGGCGATCCTCGCCAGCTCCAGCAGGAGCGCCTTGCCGTGGCCGCCGCCGCGGGCCTGCGGGCGGACGTAGAGGTCCTCCAGGTAGATCCCGTGGGTGCCGCGCCAGGTCGAGAAGTTGAGGAACCAGAGCGCGAAGCCGACCGGTTCGCCGGTGGCCGGGTCCTCCGCGATCAGGCCGAACAGCGCCGGGGCGGCGCCGAACAGCGCCTCGCGCAGCTGCTCCTCCGTGGCCACCGCCTCCTGGGGGGCCTTCTCGTATTCCGCGAGCTCACGGATCATGGCCAGGACGACGGGAACGTCGGTGACGACGGCGGTGCGGATCATGCCGCGAGCCTACTGCGCGGGCCCCGCCCGGGCCCAGGGCCGGAGCGGGGTCCGATCGTCGGTCGCGCCGGTCAGCGGGCCGGGACGGTGCGCAGGAACCCGGCCAGGGTGCTGATCGCGGCCGGGTTGCGCGGGCTCTCGACCAGGTCGACGTAGTCCATGACGAAGATCCGGTCGTTCCTGATCGCGGCGACGTTCGCCAGCGGCGGGAAGGACTTGAGGAACGTCCGCTTCTCCTCGGCGCCCGGGGTCGCGTAGTTGTTGATCACGATCACCTCGGGGTCGCGCTGCACCACGCTCTCCCAGCCGGCGGTGACCCAGGTGTCCGCGAGGTCGCCCATGACGTTGGTCCCGCCGGCCTTCGCGATGATCTCGTTCGCGGCGGCGAACTTCCCGGCGGTGTACGGCTTGTCCTGCCCGCTGTCGTACAGGAAGACGGACGGGCGGCGCTCCGGCTGCGGCACGGCGGCGATGGTGGCCCTGGACTCGGCGATCAGCTTGTCCGCGCGGTCCTCGACGTCGAAGATCGCGCCCAGGTTGGCCAGGTCGGTGTAGAGCGCCTCCAGCGGGTCCATCACCCCGCGCTCGGAGCCCTTGCCGCTGCGGCAGGACTCGCTGAGCACGTAGGAGTCCACGCCGAGCGCCTTGAACGCCTGCGGGGTGACCCCGGTGCCCTCGTCGAAGCCGTAGTGCCAGCCGGCGAACACCAGGTCGGCCTTGGCGTCCAGGGCGATCTCCTTGGTGAGCACCTTCTTGGAGAGCCAGTCGGTCTGCCGGTAGCCGTCCTTCCAGGCCACCTTGTCGACCTGCCCCTTGTCGTCGGGCATCACGTAGCCGGCCATCCGGTCGGCGAGGCCGAGGGAGAGCATCAGTTCGGTGATGTTGACGTCGTTGGTCACCACCCGGGCGGGCTTCTGCGCGAAGGTGAGCCGCTCGCCGCAGTTCGTCACGGTCACCGGGTAGTGGCCGGAGGCGGTGGCGGCGCCGGGGCGGGGGGCGATCTCGGCGCCGCAGGCGGTCAGCCCGAGGGTGAGCAGGGCGGTGGCGGCAACGGCCTTGGTGCGCATACGGGTTCCTTCGGATCGGAACGGTCCCGGGGATTCGCGGGGGGTCAGGCGAGACGGTCGAACAGCAGCTGGAGGGCGCCGGTCCCGGGGTGGCGGACGGGGGTGGCCCGGACGCCGAACACCTCGGCCAGCAGTTCGGGGCGGAGCACCTCGTGGGGCTCGCCGGCGGCGACGATCCGGCCGGCCTCCAGCACGTACAGCCGGTCGCAGTGGCCCGCCGCCAGGTTGAGGTCGTGCAGGGCGGTGAGCACCGTCGGCCCGGCCTCGCGGGCGAGCGCCAGCACCTCCAACTGGTGGGCGATGTCGAGGTGGTTGGTGGGCTCGTCCAGCACCAGCAGGCGCGGTTCCTGGACGAGGGCGCGGGCGATCAGCACCCGCTGCTTCTCGCCGCCGGACAGGCTCGGGAAGGCGCGTTCGGCGAGGTGGTCGGCCCGGACCCGGCGCAGCGCGGCGGCGCAGCGCTCCCGGTCCCCGGCGGTCGGGCCGGCGGCGAGGCCGCGCCGGTGCGGCAGCCGGCCCATGGCGACCACCTCGGCCACCGTGAACTCGAACTCGGCGGGGTGCTCCTGGGTCAGCGCGGCCACCCGGCGGGCGGTGTCGCGGGCGGTGAGCGCGTGCAGGTCGTCGCCGGCCAGCCGGACGGTCCCGCCGGCCGGGCGCAGCACCCGGTAGACGCAGCGCAGCAGGGTCGACTTGCCGCTGCCGTTCGGGCCGATCAGTCCGATCACCTGCCCGGCGGCGGCCGTCAGGCTCACCTCGTGGACCAGCCGGGCGCCGGCCAGTTCCACCGAGACGCCGTCGACGCGCAGGTCCTCCGCGCCGGTCGAAGGGGTCGGGCCCGTCATCGCCGGCCTCCGAAGGCCTGGCCGCGGCGGCGCATCATCAGCAGGAAGGCGGGCACCCCGAGCACCGCGGTGAACACCCCGACGGGCAGTTCGGCGGGCGCCAGCAGGGTGCGGGAGGCGATGTCCACCCAGACCAGCAGCAGCGCCCCGGCGAGCGGCGCGATCACCAGCACCCGGCGGTGCCCGGCGCCGACCAGCATCCGGGCCAGGTGCGGCATCAGCAGTCCGACGAAGCCGATCGCCCCGCTGACGGCGACCACGGTGCCGGTGACGGCGGCGGTGACCACGAACAGTTCCCGGCGCAGCCGGTCGGGGTCGACGCCGAGCGAGGCGGAGGTCTCGTCGCCCATCGCGAGCGCGTCCAACCGTCCGGCGGCGCAGGCCAGGTAGGCCAGTCCGGCCAGGACGGTGGCGGCCGCGATCGGCACCGAGCCCCAGGTGGCGCCGCCGAGGCTGCCGAGCAGCCACATCATGGCGTCCCGGGCGGCCTCGGCGTGGTCGGCGGAGAAGACCATCAGGGTGGTCAGGGCGGAGAAGCCGTAGGAGAGCGCGGTGCCGGTGAGCACCAGCCGCAGCGGGGTGAGCCCGTACGCGGTGCGGGCGGCGAGGTAGACCAGCACCATGGCGAGCAGCGCGGAGCCGAACGCGGAGACCGAGATCGCCCACACCCCGAGCGAGGCGAAGGCGCCGAGCAGCAGGACGGCGTTGGCGCCGACGGCGGCGCCGGAGGAGATGCCCAGGACGAAGGGGTCGGCGAGGGCGTTGCGCACCAGGGCCTGGACGGCGACCCCGGTGGCGGCGAGCCCGCCGCCGACCACGGCGGCCAGCAGGGTGCGCGGCAGCCGCAGCTCCCAGACGATTGCGTACGCCGCCGCGTCGCTCGCGTCCAGCCGTCCGCCGGTCAGCCCGGCGCCCAACAGTCGCAGGACGTCCGGGAGTTCGATTCCGGAGGCGCCGAGCGCGACGCCGCAGACCAGGGAGAGCAGCAGGGCGGCGGCGAGGCCGAGGGCGAGCGGGAGGGTCGGTATTCGGCGGACGGGGTCACTCACGGGCGGGCGCGCCTTGCCTCGGGCCGCGGGTGTGCCGGGGCGGGCGCCGGCCGGGGCCGGGCCCGGGCGCCTTCCCCTCGCAGTCCACGGCGAGTTGTCGGGAGTTCAGCGGCCGGGGGCGATCGGGCTGGCCCGGCCCCGGGACCGCGGGCCGTGCTCACCGTTGCGGGTCAGCGCCGGATTCTCACCGGACTTCCCCCTCGGACGCCCTGGCAGCATAACAGCCACTCAGGGTAGGCAACCCTTACCGGGGTCCGTTCCCGGGGCGGGGGCACGGGAACGCACGACCGCCCCCGTCCGACGGTGCGGACGGGGGCGGCCGGGTGGCGACGCGTCAGGCTCAGGCCTGCTTGGTCTCCCAGAAGATCTTGTCGACCTCGGCGATCAGGTCCAGCAGGGCCTGGCCGGTGGCCGGGTCGGTGGACGCCTTGGCGGCCGAGGCGGCCTTCAGGGTGTCGTTGATCAGCTGGTGCAGCTGCGGGTACTTCTCGAAGTGCGGGGCCTTGAAGTAGTCGCTCCACAGCACCGAGATGTGGTGCTTGACGGCCTCGGCGCGCTGCTCCTTGATGATGATGGCGCGGGCGCGGAAGTGCGGGTCCTCGTTGGCCTGGTACTTCTCCTGGGTGGCCTTGACCGACTCGGCCTCCAGCTTGGCCTGGGCGGGGTCGTAGACACCGCACGGCAGGTCGCAGTGGGCGTGAGCAGTGGCACGCGGTGCAAACAGACGAGAGAACATGGGAGTCCTTCCTTAGATCGTCTTCCCGCGCCCGAGATTACCCTTCCGGCCTCCGGGTTTCGCGGCCGGGCGGTGGGCCTAGGGCGAAAGACGGACCCGGAACCGGGGTAATCCGGACATCGAACGGATGACGGTCCGTACGGCAGACTGGGGCGGTCGGTCCGGGAGGAGGAGCCATGGCGCGGAGCGCGGAGCCGCAGGGCGGCGGGCAGGGCGGCGCGGTGCCGTTCGGGCTGGTCGACGTGACGGGCCCGTCGATGGTCCCGACCCTGCGCGAGGGCGACCGGCTGCTGGTCCGCTACGGGGCGCCGATCCGGCCCGGCGCGGTGGTGCTGTTCCGGCACCCGTTCCAGCAGGACCTGCTGGTGGTGAAGCGGGCCGCCGAGCGCCGCCCGAAGGGCTGGTGGCTGCTGTCCGACAACCGTCCGGTGGACAGCGACAGCCGCAGCTACGGCCCGGTCCCGGACGAGCTGGTGCTCGGCCGGGTGCTGCTGCGGCTGCGGCCGAGCCCCGCCTGGCTGGCGCCGGGCCGCGGGCTGGAGCGGCTGCTGCTCGGCCCCCGGCTGGCCCGGGTGCCGGGCCTGGCCCGGCGGTTCGGGGTCTTCGTCGACGAGCTCTGAGCCCCGGCCGGCTACTGCCCGGTGCCCAGCGCGGCCTCGGCCTCCAGCCGCTTGCGGGCCCGGTACGCGGCGACGTTGGCGCGGGTCGCGCAGCGGTCGGAGCAGTAGCGGCGGGAGCGGTTGGTCGAGGTGTCCAGGTAGGCGTTGCGGCACGGCGCGGCCTGGCAGATGCCGAGCCGGTCGGCGCCCAGTTCGGTGAGGTGCACGGCCAGGCCCATGCAGGCGACGGCGCTGAAGTGCGCGGTGGCGGTGGGCGAGTTGTCGGCCAGGTGCAGGTGCCAGCGCGGCCGGCCGGCGTCGTCCAGGTAGTCGTGCCCGGAGACCAGCGGGCTGACGGGGTACTCCATCAGCAGGCTGTTCAGCAGGTCGACGGACCGGATCTCGTCCCCCTCGGCGGCGGCCTCGAACACTCCGCGCAGCCTGGTCCGCACCGCCCGCAGCCGGGGCACGTCGGACTCGTCGGCCAGCGCGGCGGCGCGGGAGGAGTCGGAGAAGAGGGCGCGCACGGCGTCCACCGAGGTCAGCGTGTCGGTGCCGCGCTCGGGTTCCTCGGTGTTCACCAGCCGAACGGCGAGGTCGGCGTACGAGGCGAGCTCCACGGCGGTCCTTCCAGTGGTTGCGTAACGGGCCCGGATGGTTCCGGTAACGGGCTGGGCGCTTCCAGCCTATTACCCGGCTGGGGAAAACGTCGGCGCCCCGCCGGAAGTCGTCTGCCGGGCGCCGCCCGGACGGGCGCAGAGGAACGTGGAGTGGGAGGCCCTGGGGCGCTCGTGGTGGGGGTTGGTGAGCACCGCCCG
>NZ_JBHZCY010000159.1:7304-20559 GCF_042786665.1 Kitasatospora sp. NPDC059146
GGGGCGGCGGGGGCCGGGGGGGGGGGGGCCGGGGGGGGGGGGCTCCCCCCCTGGCCCGGGGGGGGGCAACCGGGGGGCGCGGGGGTGGCGGGGGGCGGCGGGGCCCCGACCGTACGGGCTCAGAGGACCTTGGAGAGGAAGGCCCTGGTGCGCTCGTGCTGGGGGTTGGTGAGCACCTCGCGGGGGTTGCCGGACTCGACCACCACACCGCCGTCCATGAACACCAGGGCGTCGCCGACCTCGCGGGCGAAGCCCATCTCGTGGGTCACGACCACCATCGTCATGCCCTCCTCGGCCAGGCCGCGCATGACGTCCAGGACGTCGCCGACCAGCTCCGGGTCGAGCGCCGAGGTGGGCTCGTCGAAGAGCATCAGCTTGGGCTTCATGGCCAGCGCGCGGGCGATCGCCACGCGCTGCTGCTGGCCGCCGGACAGCTGCGAGGGGTAGTTCTTCGCCTTGTCGGCGAGGCCGACCCGCTCCAGCAGGGCCATCGCGCGCTCCCGGGCCTCGGCCCTGCTCTCGCGCTTGACCTGGACCGGCGCCTCGATGACGTTCTCCATCGCGGTCATGTGCGGGAACAGGTTGAAGCGCTGGAAGACCATGCCGATGTCGCGCCGCTTGACGGCGACCTCGCGGTCCTTGAGCTCGTGGAGCTTGTCGCCCTTCTGCCGGTAGCCGACCAGTTCGCCGTCCACCCAGAGGCGGCCGCCGTTGATCTTCTCCAGGTGGTTGATGCACCGCAGGAAGGTCGACTTGCCGGAGCCGGACGGGCCGATGAGGCAGAACACCTCGCCCTGCTTGACCTCCAGGTCGATGCCCTTGAGCACCTCGACCATTCCGTAGGACTTGTGCACGTTCTCGGCCCGGACCATCGGCTCACCGGTGGACGCGGAGTCGGTGGGGGTCTTGCTCAGATCGGTCATACGTGACCACCTCCCTCGAGCCCCGGGACGACGTCGGCGGTGGTCTTCGGGGCGGGCTTCCCGGCGAACAGGCCCCGCAGTCGCTGCAGCGGGGTGGGCGGGAGGGTGCGGTTGGAACCTCGGGCGTAGTGGCGCTCGATGTAGTACTGGCCGATGGTCAGCACCGAGGTGAAGAACAGGTACCAGAGGCTGACCACGATCAGCAGCGGGATGTTCTGGTAGTTCCGGGAGTAGATGACCTGGCCGGCCCGGAAGATCTCCTCCAGGGAGATCACGGAGACCAGCGAGGTGGTCTTGAGCATCGAGATGGTCTCGTTGCCGGTCGGCGGGATGATCACCCGCATGGCCTGCGGCAGGACGATCCGCCGCATGGTCTGGAACCGGCTCATCCCGAGCGCGTGGGCGGCCTCGGTCTGGCCCTCGTCGACCGACTGGATGCCGCCGCGGACGATCTCCGCCATGTAGGCGGCCTCGTTGAGGCCGAGGCCCAGCAGGGCGGCGACGAAGGTCGGGATCAGGACGTTGGTCTCGCCGGACCAGAACTCCGGTCCCCACGGTACGCCGATCGACAGCTTGGCCCAGATCAGGCCGAGGAAGTTCCAGAACACCAGCTGCACCAGGACCGGGGTGCCGCGGAAGATCCAGATGTAGACCCAGGCGGTGCCGGCCAGCAGCGGGTTCGGGGAGAGCCGCATCACCGCGAGGATGATGCCGCCGACCACACCCATGAGCATGGAGAGGGCGGTCAGCTCCAGTGTCACGAGCAGCCCGTGCATGATGCTGTCGTGGAACAGGTACTGCCCGACGATGTCCCACTTGAAAGCGGGGTTGGTGAAGAGGGCGCTCAGCAGCATCGCCGCGAGCAGGGCGATGACGACGGCACCCGCCCAGCGTCCGGGGTGGCGGACCGGGACGGCCTTGATGGTCTCAGGCCGTCCCTTCGGCGCCGTCCCCTTGTCCAGAGAGTTCACGGTGTGGCCTCGGGGGAGAGATGAAGCGTACGAGGGGTCAGCTGGTGGCGCCGTTGACGACGGACTTGTCGAGGGCACCGGCCTCGACGCCCCACTTGGTGAGGATCTGCTTGTAGGTGCCGTCGTCGATCAGCGACTGGACGGCGCCCTGGATCGCCGGGGTGAGCTTGGAGCCCTTGGCGAGGGCGACGCCGTAGGGGGCCACGCCGTAGGTGTCGCCGAGCTTCTCCAGCTGCCCGCCGGACTGCTTGATCGCGTAGTCGACGACCTGGGAGTCGGCCATCATCGCGTCGTCGCGGCCGGAGACCACGGCGTTGGTGACGTCCGTCTGGAGGTCGAACTTGTCGCCCTCGTTCTGGATGCCCGGCTTGCCGGCCTTGGCGCAGTCCGGGTTGCGGGTGTCCTTGATCTCGTCGGCCTGAGTGGTGCCGGTCTGGACGGCGACCTTCTTGCCGCAGAGGTCCTTCGGGTCGACCTTGCCCGGGTTGCCCTTCTTGACCGCGATGGCGCTGCCCGAGTTGAAGTAGGTCACCATGTCGACGACCTGCTCGCGCTCCTTGTTGTCCGTGAAGGACGACATGCCGAGCTGGAACTTGTTCGACTGGATGCCGGGGATGATCGCGGTGAAGCCGGAGTCCTGGACCTCGGCCTTGAGGCCGAGCTTGGCGGCGATCGCGTTGGCGAGGTCGACGTCCATGCCGATGACCTTGCCGCTGTCGTCCTTGAACTCGTCCGGCGCGTACGAGGCGTCCGCGCCGACCAGGAGCTTCCCGGCCGACTTGACGTCGGCGGGGACGAGGGCGGCCAGCTTGTCGTCGGCCTTGACCGTGTTCACGGTCGCGGAGGCGTTGGGGGCGCCGCTGCCGTCGCTGCTCTTGCTGCTGCTACAGCCGGTCAGTGCCAGGGACACGGACACGGCAGCCACGCCGGCCGCGAAGAGGCGGGTGCGCTGGGTACGGACGGTCATGAGGGGGATCTCCTCCTGGGGAGAGAAATCGGGCGGAGCGCGCCGCGGGAGCGGCGCACCGGGGCAGCTGGCCGTACGGAGCCGTACGGGTGGTCACTCGCTGTACGTCGTCGTACGTGCGTTGCCGGGTGGTGCAGTTGCCTGGGCGCAGGTGGCCGCCCAGGGTGGTGCGGGTACTGCTTCCGCCACCCTCCGCCGAGGTGGACGTCGACCTGAACCGCCTCGACCGGTGGTCGGCTCGATCCGAGATGGGGGGAATCCTGCCATCTGATGACGGTCAGGTGGCCCTCATCCAGATCAAAATCGGATAACGAGGGCTCGTGCTGTCCGCTATTCGGACGGATCGCGTGCCCCTGTCACCCTGCGTATAAGTATGCAGATCCGGCAGTGGTGTTCCCGGACGCCCCGCCGCTGCCCCGCGGCCCCGCCCGTTCCCCGCTCCCGCCCCGCCGCCCCGGGCGGGTCAGATGCCCCCGTTGACCACCGCGTTCTGCGCCGCGCCCGCGCTCACGTTCCACTTGGCGAGGATCTTGTCGTACTCGCCGCTGCGGATCAGCTGGTCCACCGCCTTGGCCACGGTGTCGCGCAGCTCGGTGTCCTCCTTGCGGACCGCGATGCCGTACGGGTTGGAGGTCGACTGGGCCCCGGTCACCTCGAAGCGGCCCCCGCCGTCCGTGGTCTTCGCCGCGTAGGCGGCCACCGGGAAGTCGTTCAGCCCGGCCGCGGCGGTGCCGGCGGCGACCTCGGCCAGCGCCTTGGCGTCGGTGTCGAAGCGGTGCACGGTCAGCTGCTTGCCGGCGCGCGAGCAGACGGCGACCTGCCGGGTGGCGATCTCGTCCTGGGTGGTGCCCTGCTGGAAGGCGATCGTCCGGCCGCACAGGTCGTCCAGGGTCCGGATGCCCTTGGGGTTGCCCTTCGGGACGACGATCGAGGTCCCGGCGATGAAGTAGTCGACGAAGTCGACGCCCGGGTTGACCTGCTTGCCGTCGGCGTCCAGGCCCTCGCGGCGCGCACGGACGTCGCTGAGCGCGGACATCGCCACGTCGAACTGCTTGCCCTGGAGGTTCGGTATCAGCTTGTCGAAGGGGGTGTCCACGAACTCGACCCGCACGTCGAGGATCCGGCCGAGGGCGGTGGCGAGCTCCGGGTCGAGGCCGGCCGGCTTGCCGTCCGAGCCGCGGAACTCCACCGGCGCGTAGTTGACGTCCATGCCGATGCGCAGCACCCCGGCGGAGCGCTGCGCCTTCGGCAGCTTGCTGCGGACGTCCTTGACCGGGTCGCTCGCGGCGGCCTGCCCGTCACCGCCGCAACCGGTGAGCAGCAGGGCGCCGGCGGCGGCCAGGGCGGCCGCGGCGAAGGCCGGGCGACGGGCGGGAGGGCGGAGAGGCATGAGGGTGCTCCTGAGGGCGGAACCGGGGTCGCCGCGGTGTCGCGCGGGTGTACGCGGAACGGCGGACAAGCGATCCTGCTATCCCGCCCTGCCGGGCCCGGCAGCGGGTGTGTCAGAATTCGGTACCGGGTGACCCCCGAACGCTCGAACCAGACCGACGAGCCCCGACAGGCTCGGGGTGCCCAGGACCGGAAGTCATCACGTGGCTCCGTATCCGGGGCACCGATCCCCTGCGGATCTGCGTTCACACTTGCGGGTGCGCGTGCCTCAGCGCCGTTGCCGCCGCCGGAGCCCGGCACTTCCGACACCGGGCCCCAGCCGACGCGACAGCACGGCGATGAACTGCGCGTGACGAGGACGAAAAGGCATAGGTGCGATGCCTCCGTCCGACCTACGCTCGGCCCGGTAGCACAAGCGGACAACACAAGACCCCATAAAAACCCTCATCCGAGGGCGCCACCCGACGGCAGCGCCCCCGCCCCGACCCCGGGTCCGCTCAGGCGTACCCGGTTTCCGGCTTACGGCCGGGGCGCCCAGTCCGTCGGCCGCGCACCTCGCCGGAAACAATGACGAAGAGGTCATCGTGGCAGCGGAGATCATCAGCAGCACCCAGGACACCGTCGATCCGGTCGACGCCGTTTTCGCGCTCCACCGCGGCGGCAAGATGGAGATCCGGGCGACCGTGCCGGTGCGCGACGCGGACGACCTGTCCCTCGCCTACACCCCCGGTGTCGCCCGGGTCTGCACGGCCATCGCCGAGCAGCCGGAGCTGGTCAACGACTACACCTGGAAGTCCAACACCGTCGCGGTGGTCACCGACGGCACCGCCGTGCTGGGCCTGGGCGACATCGGCCCGGAGGCCTCGCTCCCCGTGATGGAGGGCAAGGCCATCCTGTTCAAGCAGTTCGGCGGGGTGGACGCGGTGCCGATCGCGCTCGCCTGCACCGAGGTGGACGAGATCGTCGAGACGGTGGTCCGGCTGGCCCCGTCCTTCGGCGGCGTCAACCTGGAGGACATCTCCGCCCCCCGCTGCTTCGAGATCGAGCGCCGGCTCCAGGACGCCCTGGACATCCCGGTCTTCCACGACGACCAGCACGGCACCGCGATCGTCACCACCGCCGCCCTGTGGAACGCCGCCAAGGTGACCGGCCGGGAGATCGGCGCGCTGCGGGCCGTGATCTCCGGCGCCGGCGCGGCCGGCATCGCCATCGCCAAGATGCTGCTGGCCGCGGGCATCGGCGACGTCTCCGTCTGCGACCGCAAGGGCGTGGTGTACCGGGGCCGCGAGGACCTGACCGACGTCAAGGCCGAGATCGCCGAGCTGACCAACCGTTCGGAGCTCAAGGGCTCGCTGGCCGACGCGCTGGCCGGCGCCGACGTGTTCATCGGCGTCTCCGGCGGCACCGTGCCGGAGGAGGTCGTGGCGACCATGGCCGAGGGCGCGTTCATCTTCGCGATGGCCAACCCCAACCCGGAGATCCACCCCGAGGTGGCGCACAAGTACGCGGCGGTCGTCGCCACCGGGCGCAGCGACTTCCCGAACCAGATCAACAACGTGCTGGCCTTCCCGGGCATCTTCGCGGGCGCCCTCCAGGTGCGGGCCTCCCGGATCACCGAGGGCATGAAGCTGGCCGCCGCCAAGGCGCTGGCCGCCGTGGTGGCCGACGAGCTGACCCCGCAGAAGGTCATCCCCTCGCCGTTCGACGAGCGGGTCGCCCCGGCCGTCACCAAGGCCGTGGCCGAGGCCGCCCGTGCCGAGGGCGTGGCCCGGATCTGACGCGGTGCCGGGGGAGCGCGCCGGCCACGACGGCCGCTCCCCCCGCCCTGCCCTCCCCCTCCCCCCGAACCGAAGGGGCGCGCCGGTGCCGAAAGGGAGAGCGCGAGGGAGCGACGAAGGAGCGAGGGAGCGCCGACCGTCGGCACCGGGTCGGAGCGCCCCGGAGGCGAGCGGGGGAGCGACAGCCGGGACACGCGTCACACCCACGTGTGGTTCCCGGCCCCGGCCGTCCCGGCTAGTGTCCGGGGCATGTTTGCTGCCTATGCCGCCCGTATCGACGCCGACGACCCGCTCAGCGGGCTGGAGTTGGGCGAACTCCCCGAGCCGCAGGCCCGTCCCGGGTGGAGCGTGGTCACGGTCCGGGCCGCCAGTCTCAACCACCACGACCTGTGGTCCCTGCGCGGCGTCGGCCTGCCCGCCGAGAAGCTGCCGATGATCCTCGGCTGCGACGCCGCGGGCGTCGACGAGGACGGCAACGAGGTGGTCGTCCACTCGGTGATCGGCCAGTCCGGTCACGGGGTGGGCCCGACGGAGCCCCGGTCCATCCTGACCGAGCGTTACCAGGGCACCTTCGCCCAGCGGGTGGCCGTGCCCACCTGGAACCTGCTGCCCAAGCCGGCCGAGCTGAGCTTCGAGGAGGCCGCCTGCCTGCCCACGGCCTGGCTGACGGCGTACCGGATGCTGTTCACCAACGCCGGGGTCAAGCCCGGTGACACGGTGCTGGTGCAGGGGGCCGGCGGCGGGGTGGCGACCGCACTGATCGTGCTCGGCAAGGCGGCCGGCCTGCGGGTGTGGGTCACCGGCCGGGACGAGGCCAAGCGCGAGCGGGCGGTCGGGCTCGGCGCGGACGCGGCCTTCGAGAGCGGCGCCCGGCTGCCCGCCCGGGTGGACGCGGTGATGGAGACGGTCGGCGCCGCGACCTGGTCGCACTCGGTGAAGTCGCTGCGCCCGGGCGGCACCGTCGTCATCTCGGGTGCCACCTCCGGCCCCAGCCCGAAGGCCGCCGAGCTGAACCGGATCTTCTTCCTGGAGCTCAAGGTGGTCGGTTCGACCATGGGCACCAAGGAGGAGCTGGCCGGGCTGCTGTCCCTGTGCGCCACCACCGGGGTCCGTCCGGTGATCGACTCGGTGCTGCCGCTGGCCGAGGCCCGGGACGGCTTCGCCCGGCTCGCCAAGGGTGACGTCTTCGGCAAGATCGTGCTCAACCCCTGACGCGCGGCGGCCCGGTGCCCCCGACCAGGGGGCGCCGGGCCCGCGCGGGCGGCCGGGTCAGCCGAGCAGCCGCTTCAACCGTTCGCCGGCGGTGCCCAGCACCGAGCGGGCCTCGGCCAGCGCGTCGGCGCTCACCCCGCCGTCCCGGGCCGCGTCGCGGACCTGGTCGCGGAAGCGGTCGAGCAGCCGCTCCAGTTCGCGGGCGGGGTCGCCGTCCGGATCGGTGCGCGCCCACGGCGGCAGGTCGGCGGTGGCGGTCGGTCCGTCCTGGCTCCTGCCCGAGTCCTCGTTCGAGCCCTTGTCCAGGTCGATCCGGGTGACGGTGACCCGCTCGGAGGACCCGGCGCCCTCGGCCGTCCCGGCGCCCTCGCCGGTCGGGTGGCCCCAGCGGGCCGCGTCGGCCAGCCCGGCCAGGCCCTTGGTCAGCTCGGACAGGCCCTCGGCCAGCCCGGTCGGCCAGTCGCCCTTGGCGGCGTGCTCGCGCACCTGCTGCTCGACCCGGCGCTTGATCCGCAGCGCCTCCTGCTGGGCGGCGGTGCGGGAGGCCTTGGCCTGCTCGCGCAGCCGGCGGGCCTCCTCCTCGGCGGCCTTCGCCTTGGCCTTGGCGGCCCGCTCCTGCTCCCGGGCGCGCTTGGCCTGCTCCTTGGCCTGCCGCTTGAACTGGGCGAACTCCTCCTTGGCGCGCTGCCAGGAGTCGTTGTCGCCCCAGGGCCCGGCCCACGGGTCGCCGCCGGTCTCGGTGCGGTCCGGCCGGGGGGCCTGCTTGGCGGCCTGCCAGAGCTCCTCGCGCAGGTCCTTGGCGCTGTCCCGGACGTCCTCCCGGATCGCCCCGGCGAGCTGCGCCACCGAGTCGTGGATCTCCAGCTCCAGCTCGTCCAACTCGACCTGCCGGGCTTCGAGTTCGGCGCGCCCGGCGTCGGTCAGCTGGTAGACCTTGCGGCCGCCCTCGGTGCTGTGGCTGACCAGGCCCTCCTGCTCCAGCTTCGCCAGCCGCGGGTAGACCGTGCCGGCGGACGGCGCGTACAGGCCCTGGAAGCGCTCCTCCAGCAGGCGGATCACCTCGTAGCCGTGCCGCGGGGCTTCGTCCAGCAGCTTGAGCAGGTAGAGCCGGAGCCGGCCGTGGCCGAAGACGGGGCTCATCTCAGGCCTCCTTGGTGAGGTCGGGGCCGGTGGGCGCGTCGGAGGCGGGGCCGGCCGGGAGCTCCCGGACCACCACGGGGGCGTCGTCCTCCGACTCGGGGCGGCGCAGGACGGTGACGGCGCCGGAGACGGTGGTGACGTTGAGGCTGCCGCGGCCCTCGCCGATCTGGCCGGTGATCTTCTTGGCGCCCCAGGTGCTGCTCATCGTGAGCTCGTCGAAGGTGCTGGAGACGTCGCCGCTGGTGGAGCCGGCCTCGACGGTGGCGTCGGCCAGCGAGGGGATCCGGACCACGACCGGGCCGCTGACGGTGTTGACCTTGACGTCGGTCTCGCCGGCCACGTCGAGGTCCAGGGTGACGGCGCCGGTGACGGTGTTGGCCTGGACCCGGTCGGCGGTGCCGGCGATCACGGTGAGCTGACCGGAGACGGTGTTGACCTTGAGCTGGCCGCCGACCGCCTGGGCGTCCACGTCGCCGGTGACGGTGCTCGCGTCGATCCGGCCGGTGACCCCGGCCAGGGTGGTGTCGCCGCTGGCGCTCTGCACCGAGACGTGGCCGTCGATGCCGCTCACGGTGGCGTGGGCCGACACGGTGCCGACCTTGACCTCGGTGCCGGCCGGCACGGTCAGGGTGACGCCGACCGAGCGCTTGCGCTTGAAGGAGTCGAAGAAGCTGCGGACCGAGCCGACCGACTTGATCCAGGTGCCGAACTCGCCCCAGCTGTTGATGTCCTTGTAGGTGACGGTCAGGACGCCGTCGACCAGCGTCAGGTGCAGCGGGTCGCCGGTGAGGTCGGTGACCTCCAGGCGGGCCGGGCCCTCGGCCGCGACCACGTTCACCGTGCCGTCGATGACGCGCACGTGCAGCGCGCGGACGGCGTCCTCGAACGTGGTCCTGCCCGGCTCCTCGATCGTCCACTGGCTCATCTCTGCCGCCTCCCGTAGCGGATCGCGATGTATCGCGTTCTCTTCCAAAGACGATATATCGCGTGCCGGGAAAAGCAAGCGGTTCCACCCCTGAACCCGGCCCGGAAGCATCCCGGAGCCGTCCCCTACGGGAGACGTGCGAGGGCCCGGAAGGCGGTGCGCCTCCCGGGCCCTCTCACGAGCGGCCGCCGGGGCTCACTCGTCGTCGTCCTCGTCGTCGAGCCGGGCCAGCCAGGTGGCCAGCCGCTCGACCGGGATCTCGAAGTCCGGGTTGAGGTCGACGAACTCGCGCAGGCGCTCGGCGAGCCACTCGAAGGTGACCTCCTCCTCGCCGCGCCGGCTCGCCAGCTCCTCGATGCCTCGGTCGGTGAAGTACACGGTCAGGTCCTCTCTCTCGAATCACGCCGGGCGTCGGTGGTACTGCGGAGCCTGCGCGCGTCAGAGCGCGAAGATCTCCTCGAGCAGCGCCTGCTGCTCGGCCGCGTGCCGCTTGGCGGAGCCGACCGCCGGCGACGAGGCCGCGGTGCGGGCCACCCGGCGCAGGCGGGCGTCGCCGCCGCTGCGGCCGATGACGACCTGGAGGTGGTCGACCAGGTTCATCGCGATGAACGGCCAGGCACCCTGGTTGGCCGGCTCCTCCTGCGCCCAGACGAACTGGACGTTGTCGCCGTAGCGGGCCAGCTCCTCCTGGAGCTCGGCCACCGGCAGCGGGTAGAGCCGCTCGACCCGGACGATCGCGGTGTCGGTGACACCGCGCTCGGCACGGGCGGCCGCCACGTCGTAGTAGAACTTGCCGGCGGTGATGACCACCTTGCGGACCTGCGCCGGGTCGACGGTGGTGTCGCCGATGACCGGGCGGAACGAGCCGGACAGGAACTCCTCGGTCGCACTCGCCGCGGCCTTGAGACGCAGCATCGACTTCGGGGTGAAGACGACCAGCGGCTTGTGGTGCGGGTTGTGCGCCTGCCAGCGCAGCAGGTGGAAGTAGTTCGACGGCAGGGTGGGCATCGCGACCGTCATGTTGTCCTGCGCGCACATCTGCAGGAAACGCTCCGGGCGGGCGGACGAGTGGTCCGGTCCCTGGCCCTCGTAGCCGTGCGGCAGCAGCAGGGTGACGCCGGAGTGCTGGCCCCACTTCTGCTCGGCGGAGGCGATGTACTCGTCCACCATGGTCTGCGCGCCGTTGACGAAGTCGCCGAACTGCGCCTCCCACATGACCAGCGAGTTCGGGCGGGTCAGCGAGTAGCCGTACTCGAAGCCCATGGCCGCGTACTCCGACAGCAGGCTGTCGTAGACGGTGTAGCGGGCCTGGTCCTCGGTGAGGTACTGCAGCGGGGTGTAGTCCTCGCCGGTCTTGCGGTCGATCAGCACGGCGTGCCGCTGGCCGAAGGTGCCGCGGCGGCTGTCCTGGCCGGCCAGGCGGACCGGGTGGCCCTCCATGAGCAGCGAGCCGATGGCGAGGGTCTCGCCCATCGCCCAGTCGATGGTGTTGTCCTCGACCGAGGCGGCGCGGCGCTGCAGCTGCGGCAGCAGGCGCGGGTGGACGGTCAGCCAGTCCGGCAGGTTGACCTGCGAGGCGGCGATCCGCTTGACCATCTCCTGGGAGATGCCGGTCTGGATGTTGACCGGGAAGTCGGCCTGCGGCTTGCCGCCGGAGGTCGGGGCGGGCGCCTGGGCGGCGTCGCGGACCTCGGCGAAGACCTTCTCCAGCTGGCCCTGGAAGTCCTGGAGCGCCTGCTCCGCCTCTTCCATGGTGATGTCGCCGCGACCGATCAGGCCCTCGGTGTACAGCTTGCGCACCGAGCGCTTCTTGTCGATCAGGTCGTACATCAGCGGCTGGGTGAACGACGGGTTGTCGGCCTCGTTGTGACCGCGGCGGCGGTAGCAGATGAGGTCGATCACGACGTCCTTGTGGAACGCCTGGCGGAACTCGAAGGCGAGCCGCGCGACGCGGACCACGGCCTCCGGGTCGTCGCCGTTCACGTGGAAGATCGGGGCCTCGATCATGCGGGCCACGTCGGTGCAGTACATCGAGGAGCGCGAGGACGCCGGGGCGGCGGTGAAGCCGACCTGGTTGTTCACCACGACGTGCACGGTGCCGCCGGTGCGGTAGCCGCGCAGCTGCGACATGTTCAGGGTCTCCGCGACGACGCCCTGGCCGGCGAAGGCCGCGTCGCCGTGGATCTGGATCGGCAGCACCGGGAAGGTGGTGCCGCCCTGGTCCAGGATGTCCTGCTTGGCGCGGGCGATGCCCTCGACGACCGGGTCCACGGCCTCCAGGTGGGAGGGGTTCGCGGCGAGCGAGACCTTGATGGTCTCGCCGTCCAGGCCGGTGAAGGTGCCCTCGGCGCCCAGGTGGTACTTGACGTCGCCGGAGCCGTGCATCGACTTCGGGTCGAGGTTGCCCTCGAACTCGCCGAAGATCTTGCCGTACGGCTTGCCGACGATGTTGGCCAGCACGTTCAGGCGGCCGCGGTGGGCCATGCCGATGACGGCCTCGTCCAGGCGGTGCTCGGCGGCGGCGTCGATGGTCGCGTCCAGCATGGCGATCAGCGACTCACCGCCCTCCAGCGAGAAGCGCTTCTGGCCGACGTACTTGGTCTGCAGGAAGGTCTCGAAGGCCTCCGCCGAGTTCAGCCGGCGCAGGATCCGCAGCTGCTCCTCGCGCTCCGGCTTCGAGTACGGCTTCTCCAGGCGCTCCTGCAGCCACTTGCGCTGCTTCGGGTCCTGGATGTGCATGTACTCGATGCCGACGGTGCGGCAGTAGGTGTTGCGCAGCAGGCCGAGGATGTCGCGGAGCTTCATCATCTTCTGGCCGCCGAAGCCGCCGACCGCGAACTCGCGCTCCAGGTCCCACAGGGTGAGGCCGTGGGTGGTGACGTCGAGGTCGGGGTGCTTGCGCTGCTTGTACTCCAGCGGGTCGGTGTCGGCCATCAGGTGACCGCGGACCCGGTAGGAGTGGATCAGCTCCATGACGCGCGCGGTCTTGTTGACCTCGTCGTCGTGGGTGGTGGCGACGTCGGTGGCCCAGCGGACCGGCTCGTACGGGATCCGCAGCGACTCGAAGATCTCGTCGTAGAAGCCGTTCTCACCGAGCAGCAGGCGGTGGATCTCGCGCAGGAACTCGCCGGACGCCGCGCCCTGGATGACGCGGTGGTCGTAGGTCGAGGTCAGCGTCATGATCTTGGAGACGCCCAGGCGGGACAGGGTCTCCGGGGCGGAGCCCTGGAACTCGGCCGGGTACTCCATGGCGCCGACACCGACGATGGTGCCCTGGTTCTGCATCAGGCGCGGCACGGAGTGCACGGTGCCGATGCCGCCGGGGTTGGTCAGCGAGACCGTGACGCCGGTGAAGTCGTCCATGGTCAGCTTGTTGGCGCGGGCCCGGCGGACGATGTCCTCGTAGGCCTGCCAGAAGCCGAAGAAGTCGAGGGTCTCGGCCTTCTTGATGGCCGCGACGACGAGCTGGCGGTCGCCGTTCGGCTTGACCAGGTCGATCGCCAGGCCGAGGTTGACGTGCTCCGGCTTGACCAGGAAGGCCTTGCCGTCCTCCACCTTGTAGCTGTGGTTCATGCCCGGGGCGGCCTTGATGGCCTGGACCAGGGCGTAACCGATCAGGTGGGTGAAGGAGACCTTGCCACCGCGGGCGCGCTGCAGGTGGTTGTTGATGACGATGCGGTTGTCGATCAACAGCTTCGCCGGGACGGCGCGGACCGAGGTCGCGGTCGGCACCTCCAGCGAGGCGTCCATGTTGGTGGCGACGGCCTTGGCCGGGCCGCGCAGCTGGACCAGCTCGGGGCCGGCCGCGGCGGTGGCGGCGGGCGCGGCCGGAGCGGCGGCCTTGGGGGCCGGGGGCGCGGCGGGCGCGGCGGCGAGCGGGGCGGCGGCCGGGGCCGGAGCGGCCGGGGCGGCGGGCGCAGCCGGCGCAGCAGCAGCGGCGCTGTTCGGGG
>NZ_JBHZCY010000160.1:0-20191 GCF_042786665.1 Kitasatospora sp. NPDC059146
GCCTCCCGCAGTTGGGGAACACCGAAGCCGACGACGGTGACCAGGGCGGTCTGCACGGAGAGGAAGAAGGCGTTGGCCGCGCCCCGGCGGGCTGACACCCGGTCGGCCATCTCCACCGCGAGCTTGTACAACTCCAGCAGCTCCGGCGGCTGGTGGGGATCGGCGGGGCGGGCGGCCACGGGGTTCACCGCTCACCGCCCGCGGCTTCCGCCGCTCGGTTCTGCCAGGTCGTGACCTGCCGGATGAGGAGGATGACCAGCACCCCGGCCACCAGGAACAGTGCCGTCAGCAGCGCGGACGCGTTGGCGTTGGCCAGCACGTCCGACTCGCTCTCCTCGGAGTTGGCCAGACGCCACTGGACCGGTTTGACGACCTCCGCCAGGATGAAGCAGGCCCACCAGGCCTTGACCAGCGTGTCGGGAGCCGGCCGCCGGGGCGCGCTGGCCCGCCAGATGTCCGTGACGACCTGGTAGGGGTACCAGAGGTTGGCCACGGGGACCGTCCAGGCCCCGACCGCCCACATCCGGGAGCGGCGATGGGCCTCGCGACCCCCCAGTGCCTCCGCGTTGATCCGTGCCCGCCACAGCCAGACCAGGAACGCCACCCCGGCCGCGGCCCAGACGACGAAACTCGCCGCCAGCGACGACACCGTCGTGAGGGTGTCCGAATCGGCGGCCGCGAGGTCCGCGTCCGTGGCCGCCCCGTTGAGGTAGTCGTGGATGAGCAGGTAGTCGCGCCAGTTGGCCACCGAGACCAGCACCTCCCGCAGGACCTCCACCGCGATCAGCACCGCCGCGGCGACGCCCCAACCGGTCACCGGCCTGTGCGTCCTCGCCCCGGTGCCGCCCGCGCGACCGGCGCCGTGTTGCTGTGCGTTGCTCATGGGTTCCCTCCGTTGACGTGCTGTCCTCGACGTGTCCTCGACGTTTCTTCGAGGTGTCCTCGATGCGTTCCCGACGCGTCCTCACCGCGTCCTCGACGTCGCGCCGGGCTCCGCCGCCCGGCGCCGGTTGCGGCCGGGCACTCTCAGGGAGCGGCGAGTGCGAGCAGCCGGTAGAGCAGGACCAGGATCGCGAGCGCCACCATGCCCTTGCCCCAGGTGCCGAGCATGTTGATGTCGCTGCGCACCACGACCATCCGGCCGCGGACGCCCACCGCCGCCAGTGCGGTCTTCATCGCGCCGACCGTCCGGCGCGCCGGTGAGGGGTCCCAGGTCACCTCCTTGGCCGCCCTGAGGCGACGCATGATCCAGCGCCCGTGGGGCGCCGGGCCGGACGTGGGCTGGACCGCCGTCACCTGCGGTGTCCAGTCGGGTGCGAAGGTGACGGCGGCCGAGATCCAGGAGGTGTCCGCCGCCACCCCCTCCAGCGGAAGGGGCACCGGCAGCCGGCCGTCCAGGCTGTCGATCGCCTCGCTCACCCGGCCCGGTGTCAGCAGGAGGAGCTTGCGGGCGGGCTGGGTGGCGACGACCTGGTCGATCTCCCAGCGCAGCCCCTCGCCGACACCCACCCGCAGCACGATGAGCTGGGAGAGGTCCATCAGCCGCAGGATCGTCGGCTTCCAGTCGTCCAGTGGGAGGTAGAACCGTGCCGCACCGAGCAGCGGCAGCGGCTCACCGGGTCTGCCCACCGCGATCACCGGGCCGAACGCCGCCAGGGCGGAGGCGAGTTGCTCCTCCCGGGAGTGGATGTTGAGCGCCTGCCCGTCGTCGACCTGGGCCGCGGTGCGGTCGTCGGCGAAGCTGCGGAGGTAGAGGACGGGCCGGCGGCCGTCGGCCCGCAGGGCGCGCACCGCGCCCCGGGTCGAACGGGGCCGGCTGTAGCGCAGGACCAGGAAGCCCGCGCCGACCGCGGCCAACCCCACCGGGAGCAGCAGGACTTGGACGGCCATCGGTCGGTCGTGTTCGGTCGGATTCGTTCGCTGGGCCATGCTCACGAGGGTCATCCCTCCGATGAACAGGGTGTAGCCGAGGCCGGTCGCGGCCAGGAACAGCGGCCGGCGCCAGGGCGGATGCCGCTCGGCGAACCGGCCGACCGTACGGACGGCTTCCGCGGTCGCCGCCCTGCGTCGGCGGCGGAGCCAGAGCGACGGTCCGGCGAAGGCCAGCGCGCCCGCCGTGAGCCACAGCCCCGCCAGGGTCTCGGAGCGGAGGTCCTGGTCGAGGCCCGCCCGATCCCGTTCGACGTCCGCCGCGAGCGCACCGGCCCGCGCCCGGGCGGAGGCGCCCCGGCCCAGGTCCACGAAGCCGGTGACCGCGGCGACCGTGGCCCGGGCCCGGCCGGCGGGCACGTTCTCCTCGAACCACGCCCTCGCCGCGACGAGTTCGGCGCGGGCGGTCGGGTCACCGGCCGCGAAGCGGTCCACCAGGACGGTGAACGCGGCGACGCGGGCCGGGCCGTCCTGGAGGCGGCTCTCGGCCTGTCGGCTCTCGACCACGGTGATCAGCACGTGCAGCGCGGCATAGGCGGCCACCAGCGCGATCGCCGCGATCACCCGGGAAAGCGTCCGCACACCTGATGACATTCGGCCCCCCTGCTCCGAGCACCCACGGGTGCCCGCGCTGCGTCCCGGGCACACCTGGCGTGTCCGGCCGCCGCGGACACTCCATGATGTGGCCCAACTCACCAAGAGTTGAAGACATTTGAGCGACATATGAGCCGCGGGGGCCACTCGCCCGACCGGCGGGGCCGGGACCGCCCCATGGTTTGAGCGTTTCTGCGCAGAGCGGGGCGCGGTGGGCCGAGAGTCAGGGGTTGTGTTGCTCAAAACTGCAGTCACGATTGACATGAACCGCCCGGAGCAGCAAGCTGCTCTTTCGAAACTGCTCAAAACCAGTGTTCTTCAAGCATCTTGGATCATCCGATCAAGCACGCACGAAGGCGGTATCTGCGGTGGACAAACGTGTGCTGGCCCTCGTCTCGGCGTGTGCCCTGGGGGCGCTCGCCCTCACCTCCTGCGGCAGTGGCGGCGGGAGCGGCAGTGGTGGGGCGGACGCCGACGGGAAGGTGACGCTCAAGCTGGTGGCCGCCGACTACGGCGACAAGGAGTCCAACAGCTCGAAGAACTACTGGAACGGGGTCGCCACCGCGTTCACCGCGGCCAACCCCGGCATCAAGGTGGACGTCCAGGTGGTGAACTGGAACGACATCGACAAGCAGGTCAAGACGATGATCCAGAGCGGCAACGTGCCGGACGTGCTGCAGACCGGCGGGTACGCCGACAAGGTCGCCGACGACCTGCTGTACAAGGCCGAGGACGTGCTGTCGCCCGACACCCGGGGCGACCTGATCGACAGCTTCGCCCGGGCGGGGCAGGTCAAGGGCGTGCAGTACGGCATCCCGTTCGTGTCCTCGGCGCGGGCACTGTTCTACAACAAGGCGCTGTTCCAGCAGGCCGGAATCGGCCAACCGCCCACCAGTTGGGAGGAGTTGCGCAAGGACGCCGAGCTGGTGAAGGCCAAGGTGCCCGGGGTCACGCCGTACGCGCTGCCGCTGGGGCCGGAGGAGGCCCAGGGCGAGAGCATGATCTGGGAACTGGGCAACGACGGCGGGCCGACCGGGAAGGACGGCGCGTACACCCTGAACAGCCAGGCCGACATCGACACCTTCCGCTGGCTCAGGTCCAACCTGGTCGACCCGGGGCTGACCTACGCCAACCCGGCCACCACCGACCGCAAGACCGCGTTCGCGGACTTCGCGGCCGGGAAGGCCGCCATGCTCAACGGGCACCCGTCGCTGATCCAGATGGCACAGGACGGCAAGGTCGACTACGGGGTCGCACCCATCCCCGGCAAGAACGGCCCGCTGGCCTCCACCCTCGGCGTGGCGGACTGGATGATGGCGTTCAAGAAGAACGGGCACCGCGACCAGATCCGGAAGTTCCTCGACTTCGCGTACACCAAGGCCAACCAGGTCTCCTTCGACGAGACGTACAACCTGATGCCGGTGACCAAGAGCGCGCTGCAGGAGCTGACCACCGGGGGCAAGCACCAGGACCTCGCGCCGTTCTTCGCCCTGCTGCCGAACGCCGTGTTCTACCCGCTCGGCGACACCACCTGGGACGCGGTCTCGGCCGAGATCAAGAAGTCGGTCGGCAGCGCCGTCGCGGGCGACCCGGCCAAGGTGCTCGGCGACCTCCAGAAGAAGGCCCAGGACGCCGTCGCGAACAAGTGACGTCAGGCGCCCGACAGTTGACGGCCCACCCCGAGCGAGTGCCGGCCGACCCCGAACAAGTGACGGCCGGCACCCGGCGACGGCCGTGAAAGGCACCCCCGTGACTCCCAACCCCCCTGTGCGCAGAGGCCGTCGCTTCGGCCCGCTGCCGTGGATCGCCCCGGCCGTGCTACTGATCCTCGCCGTGGTGCTGTGGCCGGTGTACGAGATGGTCCGCACCTCGTTCCTGCGGGTCAGCACCAGCGGCTTCGTCCGCGGCTCGGCCGGACTGGACAAGTACCGCAAGCTGTTCGACGAGACGGACCTCGGCCACGTCCTGCTGGCCACGGTGGCCTGGACCCTCGCCGTGGTCGGCCTGACCATGCTGCTGTCGCTCGCCCTGGCCCAGCTGTTCGACCAGCGCTTCCCCGGCCGCCGCTACGCCCGCTGGGCGCTGATCGCGCCGTGGGCGGCGTCCGTGCTGATGACCGCGATCGGCTTCCGCTGGATGCTGGACCGGACGGCGGGCGTGCTGAACACCGTCATGACCGACCTCGGGCTGGTCGACGGCCCGCGGGACTGGCTGGGCGACCCCTCGACGGCCTGGCCCTGGATGGTCTTCGTCGCCGTGTTCGTCTCCCTCCCGTTCACCACCTACACCCTGCTGGCCGGTCTGCAGACCGTGCCCGCCGAGGTGTACGAGGCGGCCCGGGTGGACGGCGCCTCGGCCTGGCAGGCGTACCGGCGGATCACCCTGCCGCTGCTGCGCCCGGCGTTCCTGGTCGGCCTGGTGATCAACCTGATCAACGTCTTCAACTCCTTCCCGGTGATCTGGGGCATGACCCAGGGCGGCCCGAGCAGCGACACGGCCACCAGCACGGTGTTCATGTACCAGTTGAAGTCCACCGACATCGGGGAGTCCGCGGCGATGTCGGTGGTCAACTTCGCCCTCGTGGTGCTGATGGTGCTGGCCTTCCTCAAGGTCAGCCGCTGGAACCAGGAGGAGAGCTGATGCGGCGTCAGAACCGTTGGAGGCCGCGTACCCTGGCCCTCGCGGGGGCGGCCTGGCTGCTGGCGGCGGTCTTCCTGTTCCCGTACCTGGAGATGGTCGTCACCGCGCTGCGCCCGGCCGACGAGCTGCGCGACGCGACGTACCTGCCACGGCACTTCGCCTGGTCCAACTTCGTCGGCGTGTGGCAGGAGTCCACGCTCGGCGACAACCTGCGGGTCACCCTGCTGGTGGCCGGCGGCTCCACCCTGCTGGCGCTGCTGGTCGCGCTGCCCGCCGCCTACTACACCGCCCGGGTGCGCTACCGGGGCCGCCGGCTGTTCCTGCTGCTGGTGCTGGTGACCCAGATGTTCCAGCCGACCTCCCTGCTGGTGGGCCTCTACCGGGAGTTCTACCAGCTGTCCATGCTCAACTCGGTCTGGACGCTGATCCTCTGCAACGCCGCGTTCAACCTGGCCTTCGCGGTCTGGATCCTCACCGCGTACATCTCCTCGATCCCGGTGGAGCTGGAGGAGGCCGCCCTGCTCGACGGCCTGAGCCGGATCGGGGCGCTGCGCCGGGTGGTGCTGCCGCTGGCCCTGCCGGGCGTGGTCACGGCGGTGATCTTCACCTTCATCTCCGCCTGGAACGAGTTCGTCATGGGCCTGACGCTGTCCACCGATCCGGGCAGCCAACCGCTGACCGTCGGGATCAACAGCTTCATCGGCAACTACACCGTCCAGTGGAACTACCTGTTCGCCGGCTCGGTCGTCGCGATCGTGCCGGTGGTGGTGCTGTTCGCGCTGATCGAGCGGCACGTGGTCTCCGGCCTGACCGCCGGATCCGTCAAGTAGCGCTTCCCGTCAGCAGATAGACCCCGCCCCCGAACCCCCGAGCCCCGCCCCCGAGCCCCCGAGTCGACAGGAGAACCCCCGTGCGCCTGCTCCGACCCCAGCTCCGCCGGGCCGCCCTCGCGGCAGCCCTGACCAGCCTCGCCGCCGTCACCGGCCCCGTCGTGCCGGCCCACGCCGCCGGCCCGCCCGCCGCCGTCCTGGACGGCAGCCACCAGAACGTCACCTGGCAGAGCCCCACCTACGCCAAGGGCACCCTCGGCGGCGCCACCTCCTGCCCCGCCGTCGCCCAGGACCCGGACGGCGCGGTCTGCGCCCGCTTCGACCTGACGGTGAACGTCCCGAACGGCTACTGGGACGACAACCCCGAGGGCGGCGTCCCGATCTCCGTCCAGTGGCAGAACCCCACCGACGACTTCGACCTGTACATCTACGACGCCAACGGCAAGGAGGTCGCCGAGAGCGCGGGCACCGCCGACCCGGAGGCGACGGTGATCCCCAAGGCCTCCGGCACCTACCACGTCCTGGTCGTCCCGTACGACGTGCACGGCGGCTCCTTCACCGGCCGCGCCTACCTGCCGCAGACCGCCGACGCCGGCGACCTCACCTCGTTCAGCGGCGGCAAGGGCAGCTACGACATCGCCGCCGGCACCCTCAAGGCCAAGGTCGACTTCCTCGCCGACGACCAACTGCGGCTGCGCGCCGCGCCGGACGGCACCATCACCGACCCGGCGGGCAGCACCATCATCCGCAAGCAGCCCGAACTCCAGCCCCGCACCTCCTCGTTCGATGCCGGCGACTACTACGGCATCCGCTCCGGCCACGTCGTACTGCGGGTCTACAAGCACCCGCTGCGGTTCGGCCTCTACCAGGCCGACAACCGCACCGCGATCTGGCAGGAGAACGCCCCGATGCGCTGGTCCACCAGCGGCCTGCGGCAGAGCCTGACCCGCGGCACCGACGAGCAGTTCTTCGGCGGCGGCGAGCAGAACGGCAGCTTCTCGCACCGCGACCAGGTGGTCCACGTCGCCAACAGCACCAACTGGAACGAGGGCGGCTACAACAACTCCCAGCCCTTCTACGTCTCCAGCGGCGGCTACGGCGTCTTCCGCAACACCTTCGCCCCCGGCATCTACGACTTCGGCTCGCCGGTGCGCACCGGCCAGCAGGAACGGCGCCTGGACGCCTACTACTTCACCGGGGACGTCAAGTCCGTCATCGGCCAGTACACCTCGCTGGTCGGCAAGCCCTTCATGCCGCCGGTCTACGGCCTGGAACCCGGCGACTCCGACTGCTACCTGCACAACGCCAACCGCGGCGAGCGCCACACCACCGACGCCCTCAAGGTCGCCGACGGCTACGTGCAGAACCAGATGCCGCTCGGCTGGATGCTGGTCAACGACGGCTACGGCTGCGGCTACGAGAACCTCCCGCAGGCCGGCGACGGCCTGCGCAAGGACCACGCCCAGCTCGGCCTGTGGACCCAGAACGGCCTGCCCAACCAGGCCGAGGAGGTCAAGGCCGGGGTCCGGGTCCGCAAGCTCGACGTCGCCTGGGTCGGCAACGGCTACGACTTCGCGCTGAACGCCTGCGACCAGGCCAAGGCCGGCATCGAGGACAACAGCGACGCCCGCGGCTTCGTCTGGCTGCCGGTCTCCTGGGCCGGCGCCCAGCGCTGCGGCGTGCTGTGGAGCGGCGACCAGAGCCTGTCCTGGGACTACATCCGCTGGCAGATCCCCACCTACGCGGGCGCCACCATGTCCGGCATCGCCTACGACACCGGGGACGTCGGCTCGATCTTCCGCCGCGACCCCAAGATGTACACCCGCGACCTCCAGTGGAAGGCCTTCCTGCCGACCATCATGACCATGGACGGCTGGGCCAAGGACATGACCGGCAAGGAGCAGCGCGACCAGCAGCCCTGGCTGGACGGCGAGCCCTACACCTCGATCAACCGCAAGTACCTCCAGCTCAAGGAACGCCTGCTGCCGTACATGTACACCCTGTCCGCCGAGGCCACCAGCACCGGCATCGGCGCCGTCCGCCCGCTCGCCCTGGAGTACCCGCACGACAAGGCCGCGCTCGGCCCGAACGCCACGTACGAGTTCCTCGCCGGGCCGGACTTCCTGGTCGCCCCGGTCTACTCCGACACCTCGGTGCGCAACGGCATCTACCTGCCCGAGGGCACCTGGACCGACTACTGGACCGGGCGCACCTACCAGGGCCCCACCACCATCGACGACTACTCCGCCCCGCTGGACACCCTGCCGGTGTTCGTCAAGGGCGGCGCCATCGTCCCGATGTGGCCGCAGGGCACGCTGTCCTGGCAGAACCGCGACAAGGGCGAACTCGACTACGACCTCTACCCGAAGGGCGACTCCTCGTACACCCTGTACGAGGACGACGGCGTCACCCGCCAGTACAACGCCGGCTCCTCCGCCACCCAGCAGGTCGAGGTCCACGCCCACGGGCCCGTCACCACCGTCGAGGTCGGCGCCAGCGAGGGAAGCTACACCGGCAAGCCGGACGCCCGCTCGTACCGCTTCACCGTGCACGGCCAGTCCGCCCCGCGCCTGGTCGTCACCCAGGGCGGCCGGCTCCCCGAACTCCACTCGGCCGCCGCCCTCGACACCGCTGCCTCCGGCTGGTTCTTCGACACGGCGACGGGCGTGACCCACGTCAAGACCCCGTCGGTCCCCACCGACGACGAGTTCTCGCTGCACCTGATCCACTGAACCCTTGATTCACCGAACCGTTGATCCACTGAACCCTTGACGCCGAGGCCCCCGGGGAACCACCCGGGGGCCTCGGCGGCGTCCGCCCGGGCCGCTGCGGTGCTCAGGAGGTTCCGGCACTCAGGAGGTTCCGGTCGCGGCCCGGAGCCTCCCGAGCGCGGCCATGCGGCGCAGGACGGGGACGGGGATGGCGGGGTTGCGGGCGGCGTGCTCGGCGCTGTCGGCTTCGAGCAGCAGCGTCACCAGCAGATCCGGTGGCACAGCAGGGTTGAGCCGGGCCCGCCGGTGCACGCCTCCGTCGGTGTCGGTGACGAGCCGCCGGAGCGATTCCGGCGAGAGGCGCCGGTCCTGGGCGGCAGCCGCGCGGACGAGCGGATCGGGGTCGCGGCCGAGCTGCTCGACGAGGGCGCCGGTCGAGGCCGGGTCGTCGAGGGCGAGGGCCCGCAGGCGCGGGTTCGGGTCCGTCGCGTAGCGCAGCAGGCCCGCGCGGGGGAAGTTGGGGTGGTTGTGCGGTCGGCCGGGGAAGGACAGGCTCCCGTCCCACCAGGCGGCCACGTCCAGCAGCAGCTCCGGTGGAGCGTCGTCGCACGACTCGGCGAGGAAGAGCCGCACGACCCGGTCCCGGTCGCGGGCGAGCCCGGCCACCACGTCCGCGGGCAGGCGCGGCGCCCTGGCGACGCTGCGGCGGATCAGCAGGTTCGGCGAGGCCGCGAGCTGACGCATGGCGTCGGCGTCCCCGTGCAGGGCGCCGATCCACCACAGCACCGTCGTTTGGCCCTCCGGGTCGATGTCGGGGACGTCGGCGGCCATCGCCGCGATCTCCTCCGGCGTCCCGGGCGGCGTGGCGTCGGGGTGCGGGGCGCGGCCGACGCCGCGGCCACCGCGGGAGAGCCGCCGGGCGGCCAGTTGCTCGCCCGCGAGCTCCTTGAAGAGCCCTCGTAGCCCGGCACCCGGCGTGGCGGCGACGAGCCGGTCCCACTGTGCGGCGGAGAGGCGACCGGATTCCGCGGCGATGACGCGCACGCGCCTGGCCCCGTGGACGACCGCGGCGTCCACGACCTCGGGCGGCAGGTCCTCCCGCCAGAGGAAGCCGGCTTCCTCGGCGTCCAGGAGGCTCAGGAGCACGTCGACGGGCGCCGAGCGGTTGAAACCGAGCCCGGAGAGCCAGGAACGGGCCACGTCCCGATCGAGGTCGGTGGCCGCGGTCAACCTGCTCCAGGCCTCGTCGGGCACGTCGGGCACGTCGGCAGCGTGTACATGGGTCGTCCCGGTCATCGGCCAAAGGCTAGAGCACCGGACCGGCCGCCCCGGCCCGAGGGCAGGGGGAGCGCATTCACCGGGGGGACCGCCCGGAACGTCGTAAAGCTGCTCGACAGCCGGATGCCAGCCCGAACAACCCCCGCCGCCTCCCGCCCGTTCGAGCCCATTCCGACCGCGACACGGGTCCGCCGGGGACACCGGCCGGTCGGGTGCGGAAGGGTGAGGCCGCCGCCCGGCCCGGGGCCCCCGCGTGTGGCCCCGGGACGGGTGGCTTTGCGGCCACGACCGGCCGGAGCGACCCGAGACCGGGATGGTGGCATGACCCTTCAGGACACCCCGACCGCCGGAACCACCCGGCACGGGGACTTCGCCGAGCTGCGCCGACGCGTCGGCGAGGCCGGGCTGCTCCGCAAGCGCCCGCTGTACTACGGCTGCCGGGCCGCCGCCCTGCTGGGCGCCCTCGTCCTGCTGCTGGCCGGTTTCGCCGTCGTCGGCGCGAGCTGGTGGCAGCTCGCGCTGGCGCCCGTACTCGCCCTCGTGCTGGGCCAGTTGGCGCTGCTCGGCCACGACGTCGCGCACCACGCGGTGTTCTCCGGGCGCCGGAGCACCGACCTCGCGGGCATCCTGCTCGGCAACCTGGTGGTCGGGATGAGCTACGGCTGGTGGGTCAGCGACCACAACCGCCACCACGCCCACCCGAACCGGGAAGGGCGCGATCCGGCCGCCAACGCCATGCTCTTCGTCCGCACCGCCGAACAGGCGGCCCGTACCGAGGGGTTGAGAAGGACGGTCGCCAAGTACCAGGCGGAGCTGTTCTTCCCGCTGCTCTCGCTCCAGGCCCTCGGCCTGGTCGTCGCCACCGCCGTGACCCTGACCCGGGGCCGGCTGCGCCACCCGGTGCTGGAACGGACCCTCGCCGCCCTGCACTACGCCCTCGCGGCGGGCCTGCTGCTGGCCGTCCTCACCCCGCTCCAGGCGCTCGCCTTCGCCGTGCTGTGCGGCGCCGTGCTCGGCGTCTACCTGGGCTGCATCTTCGCGCCCAACCACAAGGGCATGCCGATGACCGGACCGGACGAGCAGCCCGCCGACTACCTCCGGCGCCAGGTGCTGCCCTCCCGCAACCTGCGCGCCGGGCGGTTCACCCACTTCCTCTTCGGCGGCCTCGGCTACCAGATCGAGCACCACCTCTTCCCGGCCATGCCCGTCCCGGCGCTGCGCCCGGCCTCGCGGATCGTGCGCGCCTACCTCGCGGAGGTCGGCCTGCCGTACGCCGAGGCGGGGCTGGTCGACTCGTTCCGGGAGATCCTGCGGGACCTCCGGGCGGTGGGCCGCTGCGTCGACGCGCCGCCGAGCGCGGCCGTACCCGGGGCCAGGGCCGAGGACGGTCGTGCCCGGGTCGAGACCGGGGCCGCCCGCGTCGAGAGCGGGGCCGCCCGGTGAGCCGCCTCCTGTCGGGGCCGGTGACGCTCGGCACCGCCGCACCCCCCACCCCCGGGCCGGACGGCGGACCGCTGCGGGTCCTGATCGTCACCGAGTCCTTCCCGCCGCAGCTCAACGGCGTCGCCCACAGCGTGCTGCGGACCGCCGAGCACCTGAGCGCCCGCGGCCACCGCGTCCTGGTGGTCACCCCGGCGACCCGCACCCGGCGCGGCCCCGAGCGGGTGGACGGCTACCAGGTGCTCAGGGTCCCGTCCGTCCCGCTGCCCGGCTACCCGGAGGTGCGGATCGCCCTGCCCGGCGGGCAGTTGGCGGCCGCGATCGAGCGGCACCGCCCCCAGGTCGTCCACCTGGCCGGGCCGTTCGCCCTCGGCGCGGCCGGCGCCGCGGCGGCCCGGCGGGCCGGCGTCCCGGCCGTGGCGGTGTTCCAGACGGACATGGCGGCCTACGCCCGGACCTACCTCCCGTTCGCGGGCGAGGCCGGTGCCCGGACGGCCTGGCGGATCCTACGGCGGGTCCACGGCGCGGCCGCCCGGACGCTGGCGCCCTCCCGTGCCTCGCTGGACGCGCTGGCCGCCCACGGCGTCCCCCGGCTCCACCTGTGGCCGCGCGGGGTCGACCGGGAGCGCTTCCACCCGCGCCACCGCGACGAGGCGCTGCGCCGCCGGCTCGCCCCGCGCGGCGAGGTGCTGGTCGGCTACGTCGGACGGCTGGCGGCCGAGAAGCAGGTCGACCGGCTGGTGCAGGCCTCCCGGCTGCCGGGCGTGCGGCTGGTGGTGGTCGGCGACGGCCCGTGCCGCGCACCGCTGGAGGCCGCACTGCCGGACGCGGAGTTCCTGGGCCGCCGCACCGGGCACGAACTCGCCCGGCTGTACGCCTCGTTCGACGTCTTCGCGCACACCGGACCGTACGAGACCTTCGGCCAGACCGTCCAGGAGGCGATGGCCAGCGGCCTGCCGGTGGTCGCCCCGGCGGCCGGCGGGCCGCTGGACCTGGTCCGCCCCGGGCGCACCGGCTTCCTGGTGCCGCCCGGCGCGGGCGAGGAGTTCCGGACGGCCGTCGACCGGCTCGCCCGGGACGCCGGCCTGCGGGCCGAACTCGGCCGGGCGGGCCGCGCCGCCGTGGCCGAGCGCGACTGGGCGTCGATCGGCGACCGGCTGATCGGGCACTACCGCCTCGCCATCGCGGAGACCACCGGAGCCCTGCGGCGGTGAGCCGCGCGACGCCACCGCCACTCCACCGCAGCTCCGCTCCCGAAGGAACCAGCCCCCGTGCACCAGCCGCTCGCCGCCGCCTACACCCCCGGCACCGCACCCGCCGCCGACACCGCCGTCTTCCTGCACGGCCTGGGCGGCTGGACCGACAACTGGGCAGCCCTGATCGGCCAGTTGCGCGGCGCGGTGCACTGCCTGGCCCTGGACCTCCCCGGCTACGGCCGGTCGGCGCCCCCGCCCGGCGGCCTCGTCACGGTCGAGGGCCAGTCCGCGGCCGTCGCCGCCCACCTGGACCGCGCCGGGCACCGCCGGGTCCATCTGGTCGGCAACTCCCTCGGTGGTCTGACGGCCCTTCATATTGCCGCCCACCGACCCGAGTTGGTCGCCTCGCTGACCCTGCTCGCCCCCGTGCTGCCCGCCCTCCCCTCCCCCCAGGCTCTGCGCGCGGCGCTGCTCGCCCTCCCCGGCGCCCCACGCCTGTACGCCCGGCTGCTCGCCGAGCGGAGCCCGGACCGCCAACTGGACGACCTCTACCGGCTGATCTACGCGGACCCCGCCCGGGTCCGCCCCGAGGTGCGCGCGGCGGAGGCCCGCGAACGGCTGCGCCGCAGCGAACTCCCGTACGCGGGAGGGATGCTGCCCGCGGGCATGCGGGCCGTGGTCCGCTCCTCCCTGCACCGGGGCGCCGCCTCCCCCTGGCACCAGGCGGGCCGGATCACCGCCCCCACCCTGCTGGTCTACGGCCGGGAGGACCGTCTCGTCCCGTTCCGGCTCGCCCCGCGCGCCTACGCCGCCTTCCGCGACGCCCGCCTGCTCACCCTCCCCGACACCGGCCACGTCGCCATGCAGGAACGCCCCGCCCCGGTCGCCGCCGCCCTCCGCGCCCTGATCGCCGAGACCGGACGGGCGCCTGTACCCGTCCCGGTGGCCTGACGCCCCGCCGTCGTGCCGGTCAGAGCCCCGGCGTGCGGTGCAGGGAGATCAGCAGGCGCCAGACCCGCTCGGCGACCCGCTCCGGCTCCGCCGTGATCCGGCCGTGCAGCCAGTCGGCGAGCACCCCGGTGAACGTGCCGGCGACCGCGGCCGCCACCAGGTCCGGTTCCGGCGCTCCGGCCAACGCCCGCTCGGTGCGGCTGCGTTCACGCAGCTCGCGGTTGAGCACCAGGCCGAGCGGCCCGCCGCCGCCCGGCGCCAGCAGGGCGCGGTGGAGCCCGGCGTGCGGCACCAGCTCGGTGAAGAACCCGGTGAGGGCGGGCGGCGGGACGTCCGGGTCGGGCACGCCGCGCCAGGCGTGCAGCGCGTCCACCGCCACCCGGACCAGGTCGGCGCAGGCGTCCACCGCCAGCGCCTCCAGATCGGCGTAGTGCACGTAGAAGGTGGCCCGCCCCACCCCGGCCCGGCGCACCAGGGCGGCGACGCTGACCTCCGCGAGCGGCCGCTCGGCGCACTCCGCCAGCAGCGCCCGCCGCAGGGCGGCCCGGGTCCGCTCGGCCCTGGGGTCCACGGCGCCCCTCGGGTTCAGGGCATCCCTCGGGTTCAGGGCATCCCTCGGGTCCGGGGCGGCGCTCGGGTCCGGGGCGGCGCTCATCCGGCCACCAGGACGGCGCCCAGGGCGACCGCTCCGGGCAGGGCCTGGGCGAGCAGGATCCGCCGGTTCGCGGTGGCGCCGCCGTACAGCCCGGCCACCACCACGCAGGACAGGAAGAACACCTGCACCTGGTGGCCCGTGGTACCGCCTGCAAGCAGCCCCCAGACCAACCCGGCGGCCAGGAAGCCGTTGTAGAGGCCCTGGTTGGCGGCCAGCGGCGCCGTCGCCCGGGCGAGCTCCGGGTCGAACCCGGACAGCTCGCGGCCGGGCCGCCGCTCCCACAGGAACATCTCCAGCACCAGGATGTACCCGTGCAGCACGGCCACCAGGCCGACCAGCAGTTCCGCCGTCGTACGCATCGTCAGCTCCCGAGTTCATGGACAGGTGTCCATCTTAACTGGACACCTGTCCATGAAGTCCACCGGCACCCGCCGTCCGCCGCCGAAACGGGTCGTTGGACCACGTACGGGATCTTGAGAGCACGAGCAGCCCATGGCAGGCTCATGGCGCATGATCGATGATTTCGCGAAGGACAACCTGCACGCGAGACTGCGGCGGGACCGCGAAGCGCTGCTCTGGAAGCTCGACGGCTTGTCCGAGTACGACGCCCGCCGACCTCTGACGGCCACCGGGACCAACCTCCTCGGCCTGGTCAAGCACGTGGCCACCGTCGAGGCCAGGTACTTCGGCGAGGTCTTCGACCGCCCGTCCCCGGAGCCGCTGCCCCGGTGGCAGGACTCCGACGGCGGCGATCTGTGGGCGACCGAGGACGAGACCCGCGATCAGGTCATCGGGTTCTACCGGCGCACCTGGGAACACGCGGACGCGACGATCAACGGGCTCCCCCTCGACGCCCCAGGCCACGTGCCGTGGTGGCCTGGGCCTCATGCCGACACGAACCTGTTCGCCGTCATGGTCCATGTCCTCGGCGAGTCCAACCGGCACGCCGGGCACGCCGACATCCTGCGCGAGAGCCTCGACGGCCGGACCGGGATGCGCCCCGAACACGAGCAGCAGGCCGACGAGGAAGCCCGTGCGGCCTACGTCGCGAAGGTCGAGCAGGCCGCCAGGTCGGCCGCACCGGTCAAGGCCTAGAGGGGGTCGACGGGCCGCCGACGAGCGGCCGGCGCCCGGTCCGGGGGATCCTGCACCTGGGCGGCGGCGCGAGCGCCGGCCACCGCAGCGGCACCGCCGCTCCCGAGAGGAGACCCGGACCATGGACGAGGACCCGGCCGACGAGACCGTCCTGCGCGAGGTGCTCGACCGCTGGAAGGACGCGGTCGACCGGCACGAGCCCGAACGCGTCGCCGCCCTCTTCACCGAGGACGCGGTCTTCCAGGGCCTGCACCCCTACAGCGTCGGGCGGCCCGGGGTGGCCGCCTACTACGCCGCCCAACCCGCCGGCATGACCGCCGAGTACGAGATCCTGACGATCGACCGCCCGGCCCGGGACCTCGTCCGCGGATACCTGGCCGTGGACTTCTCGTTCACCGACCGCCCGACGCTGAGCGTCTTCCTCGGCGTCCTGCTGCAACGGACCGCCGACGGCTGGGCGATCGCCCACTACCAGGTCTCCCTCCTGCCCCGGGAGGCCGCCGCGCCCCTGCGCGAGTTCCTGGTCGAGATCACCACCACCGTGCCCGAGGGCACGCCCGCGGCGGAGGTCGACCGCCGGCGCGCCGCCGAGGCCGTCCGCGCCCGCGAGCTGGCCGCCGCCGGGCGCCTGGCGCGGCTGTGGCGCCCGGTCGGCGAGCTGCGCAGCATCGGCGTCTGGCGGGCCGCCGACGAGGACGAGCTGCGCGAGGAGGTGCTGGGCAGCCTCCCGCTGCGGCCGTGGATGACCCTCACGGTGACCGCCCTGGAGTCCCACCCCAACGACCCGGCCCGGCCCTGACGGCCGGACCGGGCCCCACACGGGTCGGCACGGCTCGGCCCGCCCCACCCCGACGGCGCGCCGGGCGCGCTCGACGGTCTCCGCCTTCTCGCCGACGGATGGGCACCGTGAGGCTGCTACGGCTCTGTCCTCTGCGCCGGCACGGTCCCGGCGCCCCGCTGTTGTGGAACCCGGGTGGCGCGGGCGGTCGCGAGAGCGGCCAGCAGGCCCAGGGGGAGTGCGGTGAGCCAGACCAGGGCGGGCGGTCCGATGCGGCCGAGGGCCAGCCCGGACATCGGGCCGATCGCCGAGCCGATGTCCTGCGAGGTGGACAGGGCGGCCTGGTAGGTGGCGCTGCTGCCCGCCGGGGCGTGGCGGCTGACGAACGCCGAGGTGGTGGGGCCGTAGATCATCATGCCGAAGGAGGTGACGAGGGCCGCGGCGACGAGGGCGGGGTAGCCGAGGCCGGCGGCGGCGAACCCGGCGAGGCCGGCTCCTTGGAGGGCGGCGCCCAGGAAGAGGAGCCGGGCGGTGTCGCGGCGGCGGGCCCAGCGGCTGACGCGCATCTGGAACAGGATGATCGCGAGGGCGTCGACGGCGAACAGGATGGCGTAGGCCGTGGGGCTTATGGAGTCCACGCGGTTCAGGAGGACCAGGCCGTCCGCTTCCCACCAGGTGAAGGTGACGGTCAGCAGGCTGCCGCCGAGGATCAGCAGGGCCAGTCTGCGGTCGCGCAGGATGTGGGTGAACGGGCTGTGCACGTTCTCGGCCTCGCCGCCGGTTGCCTCTTGTGCGGTCTCGGGACCTGTGACGCGGTCGGCGGGGACGGTGATGAACACGGCGATCGCGGCGGCGACGAGCAGTACGCCCGCTACGGCGAACACGCTCGACAGCGAGAAGGCGACGGCGACCGCGCCCAGGACCGGTCCGACCACACCGCCGATGCTGGCCACCACGCGGGTCAGTCCGTAGGCCTGGTGAAGGTCCTCATCCGTGTGGAGGTCACCGATGAGGGCGGCGATCGTGGGGTGGAACGCCGACTCGAAGAGCCCTGCCGCCAGGAATAGCACGAGGGCGAGGACGGCGTGGTGGACCAGGAAGAGGCTGCCGTAGCCCAGGGCCATTCCCGTCGTGGAGAGCAGCATCATGCGGCGGTGCCCGATCCGGTCGGCCAGGACGCCCCCGGCCAGGCCTCCGGTGAACTCGCCGGCGGCCTGGACGAGGAAGAGGGCTCCGGCCGCTGCTCCACCGAGTCCGCCGACGCGGTGGGCCCACAGGACGATGAACGGCAGCATGATGCCGTTGGCGAGTGCGCCGAGCAGCCGCACCGCGAGGAGGCCGCGGAAGGCGAACGTCACCTGCCGTGGGGTCATTCCGTCGCGGATCCCGGGCGCCAGGGTGTTCACCTGCGGTCTCCCGGCGTGGCGGCGGGGCGGGTCTCGGCGGGTGCGGCCGGGTCGAGGGTCCGGGCCGGGCCGGTGCGGTGGCGTGTGGTGTTCATGAGGGCTTCCTCTGCCGTGAGGGCCGTTGGGCACGGCGTAGCCGCCACCCAATTACGGGTCACTGTGTCTCGAAAGAGGCTAGCACCATTTCGAGGCACGGTGTCTTGTTAAGCTGGCCCCATGCAGAGCACCCCCCCAGAGCACGCTTCACCCGGGCGCCCCCGCAGTGAGGCGGCGCGGGTCGCCGTTCTCCACGCCGTCGACGACCTGCTCGTCGAGCAGGGATACGCGGCGATGACCATGAAGGGCATCGCCGAGCGGGCCGGGGTGGGGCGCCAGACGGTCTACCGGTGGTGGTCCACGAAGGCCGAGATCCTGCTCGAGGCAAGCACCAGTGACGCCGCCCACGAACTGGCCACGGAACCCCGAGCCCGCCCCACGGACGACCTCACCGCATTCCTCGAAGCGCTGACGTGCTTCCTCACCACCTCACCCGCAGGTCTCGCCTACCGGGCCCTGCTGGGCGAAGCGCAGCACGACAGCGCCGTACGCGACCTCGTCCGCACCGCCGACCTCCTCGGCACCGCAGCCCAGGCCGTACTCGCCCGCGTGAGCCCGCACGCCGCCCACATGCCCCCCGCGCCACTGGCCGCGGCCCAGCTCACCGGGCCCGTCCTCGCCGTCATCCTGGAGACCGGCGGCCCGCTGCCACCCGCCCTGCTCGCGGACCACGCCGAAATCCTGGTCCGGGCCTGGACCACAGAACCCGCACCCCGACCCGCTACCGCCGTGCGCCCGGGCACCGCCTGATCCGCAGCGGCTCTCCTCGAATCTCCTCGAGGTGCGGTACGGGGTCCCGGTCTTCCCCGTACGACCCTTCCCCGCACGCCCCTATCCCCGCACGCCTCAGGCAGGCGCGCCGGCCGCGAGGACCTGCCGCAGGTCCTGCACGGACGCGCGGATGAGCGCCGGCAGGTCCGAACCGTCCGGGCCGACCGGGTCGGCCGGCTCGGCGATCCAGCGCGCGACGGCGACCTTGAACACGGCCATGCCCGTCTCGGCCGCCAGGCCGGCGGTCGGCGCGGGGACGCCGCGGCCGCGCAGCGCCTCGGCGGTCGCCGCCGCCATCGCGTCGAGCTTGACCAGCTCGCGTTCCCGTAGCTCCGGGCTGGCCGACACGACGGCGTCGCGCCGCCGGACCCGTTCGGGGTTCTCCTGCAGGACGGCGCCCACGGCTTCGAGGGCCGCGCCCACCGCCTCCATCGGGGCCGCGTCGGCGGGTGCCTCCGCAACCGCCCGTACCAGCAGCTCCCGCATCAACTCGGTGCCGTGGAAGAGGACTTCGCGCTTGTCGGCGAAGTGCCGGTAGAAGGTCCGCTCGGTCAGCCCGGCCCGCACGGCGATCTCCGCCGCCGTGGTCCGCTCGAACCCCTGCTCGGCGAAGAGCGCCAGTGCCGCTTCCGCCAGCCGTCCGCGCCCGTTCGGCTCCCATCTGCCCATGCGGTGATCGTACGCGATGACAGTCCCTGACATCACTGCTAGCCTGACGACAGTCACTGACATCACTCGTTCGGAGGTTCTGTCATGCACGTCTTCGTCACGGGCGCGTCCGGCTGGATCGGCTCCGCCGTCGTCCCCGAACTCATCAAGGCCGGCCACCGGGTCACCGGGCTCGCCCGGTCCGACGCCTCGGCCGCCAAGGTCGCCACCTCCGGGGCCGAGGTCCTGCGCGGCGACCTCGGCGACCTGGACGCCCTACGGGCCGGGGCCTCCGCCGCCGACGCCGTCATCCACCTCGCCTTCGTCCACGACTTCACCGCCTTCGACGCCTCGATCCGCACCGACGCCCGCGCGGCCGAGGCCCTCGGCGAGGCCCTCGAAGGCTCCGGCAAGCCCCTGGTCGTCGCCCACGGGACGCCGGCGACACCCGGGCGGACGGCCACCGAGCACGACCGCAGCGCCCCCGGCTCCCTCGGGGCGGGCCGCGAGGAGAACGCCGCGGCCGTCCTCGCCCTGGCGGAGCGCGGCGTGCGCCCGTCCGTCGTCCGACTGCCCCGCACCGTCCACGGCGACGGCGACCACGGCTTCATCGCCCAGCTGGTCACCACCGCCCGCGCCAAGGGCGTCTCCGGCTACGTCGGCGACGGCTCCCAGCGCTGGCCGGCCGTGCACGTGCGCGACGCCGCCCGCCTGTTCCGCCTGACCGCCGAGCAGGCCCCGTCGGGCTCGATGCTGCACGCCGTCGGCGACGAGGGCGTACCGACCCGCGACATCGCCGCGGTGATCGGCCGCCACCTCTCCCTCCCGACGGCCGCCGCCCCGGCCGAGGACTTCGGCTTCCTCGGCGGCATCCTCGCCGTCGACCAGCCCGCCTCCAGCACCCTCACCCAGCACCTCCTCGACTGGCACCCCACCGGCCCCGGGCTGCTCGCGGACCTCGACCAGGGCCACTACTTCCGCTGATCCCACGGCACGGGCCCTCGCCGTCGTTGGTGATGAAGACAGCCTCGCCGGGCTCGACCTCGCGGACGACCTCGTAGTCGCCGTTCTCGAGCACGAGCGACTCGCTGGCGACGACCCACTCGTCCTTGCCCTCCGCACCGGGGACCGTCGAGGGACGACGCCCCAGGATCAGCGGACGGATGCCGAACG
>NZ_JBHZCY010000161.1:0-19674 GCF_042786665.1 Kitasatospora sp. NPDC059146
CGTACGCGCTGACCGGCTCCCCCGAGCCGACGCCCCCGGCCGCCGCCCCGCCCGCCAGCAGCGCGCCGGTCGCCCCCGCCCCGGCGTCCCCGGCCCCGGTGCCCCCCGCGTCCGCACCGCCCGTCCCGGCCCCCGACAGCGCCGCCCCGGAGCCGCCCGCGACCAGTCCGAGCGCCGCCCCCAGCCCCGGCCCCAAGCCCAGCGCCAGGGCGAGCCAGGCGCCGGCGACCACCCGGGCACCGCGCAGCGAGCCGCCCGCGGTCACCCCCGAACCGCCCGCCGTCCCGGTGCCGACCCTCCCACCGGTGCCGACGCCCGAGGTCCCCGTCGTCCCGACGCCGACCCTCCCGCCGGTGCCCGAACCGACCGTCGCCACACCCACCCCGCCCACACCCACCCCGCCCGCGCCCAGCGACTACTGGGGCGACTCGCTGCCCGTGGTCAAGCCCGGCCACCACCGGATTCCGCCCGAGGGGCCGAGCATCCGGCAGCAGGGCAGCGACCGGTTCTGGCAGCACGACGGCGGCTGGATCGGCGGCGAGTACCACCGGCACGCCATCACCGTGCACGCGCCGGCCACCACGCTGATCGACCTCAACCGCGGCTGCACGTCCTTCGACGCGGTCGCCGGGGTGGACGACGCCACGCTCAGCCCCGGCGGGGTGGTCTTCACCGTCCAGTCGGGCGACGGCGGCACCCTGTGGCGCTCCCGGATCCTCGCCGCCGGGGACGACGCGGTGCCGGTGCACGTGCCGCTGGCCGGGCAGAAGTCGATCCGGCTGGTGGTCACGCCAGCGAGCGGGATCTGGTCGGCGCTGAACGTCGCGGACTGGGCACAGGCCCGGTTCCGGTGCACGTGACGGCCTGAGAGGTGACGGTGAAGGGGCCCGGGGCCCGTTCCGGCTGGTTGCTCGGAACGGGCCCCGGGCCCCTCGTCACTCGGCTGCTGGGCGTCAGACCGCGCAGGAACCGTCCGCGCAGGCCTCACCGGCCGGGGCGACCTGCACCGGTACCGGACGGCGCTCGCCGATCTCGGCGGCGACCTGCTCCAGCACCTTGCGGAAGGTCTCGGCGTCCTGCCCGCCCTGGACCGCCCACTTGCCCTCGAACACGAAGGTCGGCACGGCGGTGATGCCCAGCTCACGGGCCTCGGCCAGCTGCGCCCGGACCTCGGCGGTGCCCTCCTCGCCCGCCAGGTAGGCCGTCACCCGCGCGCGGTCCAGGCCCGCCGCGACGGCCACGTCGGCCAGCGCGGCGCGGTCGCCGACGTCCACGCCGTCGGTGAAGTGCGCCTTGAGCAGCGCCTCCTTGAGCCGGCCCTGCACCTCGGCGCCGTACTCGGCCTCGGCGAGGTGCAGCAGGCGGTGGCCCAGGAAGGTGTTGGCGTGCAGGGCGGCGTCGAAGTCGTACGTGATGCCCTCGGCCAGGCCCAGCTCGGCCACCCGCGCGTCCATCGCGACCGACTGCGGGCCGTAGCGCTCGGCCAGCCAGGCGCGGTGCGGGCTCGCCGTCGCCGGGGCGTCGGGGACCAGCTGGTACGGGCGGTAGACGACCTCGACGGCCTCCTTGCCCGGGAAGTCCGCCAGGGCCTGCTCGAAGCGGCGCTTGCCGATGTAGCACCAGGGGCAGGCGATGTCGGACCAGATCTCGACCTTCATGTTCGGGGGGCTCCAAGGGGCGTCTCGTGGCGGATGTACGAGATAGGTGAACGATGAACCATCTCGGTACATTCCCGACACCGCGCCGGAAGGCCTCGGGGTCGCTCGATCGCGCCCCGGCGATACGGTCAGCCCTCGGCCGGCGCGGGGACCACCAGGACCGGGCAGGCCGCGTGGTGCACCGCCGCCGAGCTCACCGAACCCAGCAGCAGCCGGACGAACCCGCCGTTGCCGCGGGTCCCCACCACCAGCGTGTGCTGCCGGGTCGACGCCTCCAGCAGCACCTCGATCACGTTGCCCAGCACCACGTGCAGCGACAGCTCCCCCTCGTACGGCCGGACCCGCTGCCGCAGCACCGTCCCCACCGCCCGGCGCAGCCCGTCCGCCATGCTCTCGACCAGCGTCTCCACGCTCTCCTGCACCAGCTCCGCCATGCCCGGCGGGTAGCCGGCCGGCGCCGGGTTCACCACGGCCAGCACGTACAGCGGAAGCCCGAACAGCTCCGCCTCCGTCATCGCCCGGTCCAGGGCCCACAGCGAACCGTCCGACCCGTCGCAGGCCGCCAGCACCCCGGGCGGCCTGCCCGTCGGCGGCCGCCCCAGCACCGACAGCACCACGGGAACCTCCCGCCCCGGGCCCACACCGCCCACCGCACACGCTCCTCACCGCGGACACAGAACCACGCCATCATCCCGCCCGGCCCCTGCCCCGCCCGGCGACGCCGCGCCGGGCCGGGCGGGGTCGGGGGTGGCGCGCGGGGCGGGAGCGGGACGGGAGCAGGGCAGGACGAGCGGGGCGGCCCGGCGCCCGTGGGGGTCAGGGGGTGAGAGCCGGGGGTTGGGGGCGGGGGAGCCCGGTCCAGCAGGCGCCGTGGCGGCGGGCGCGGAGGCGGCGGAGCCAGAGTTCGGTGGAGACGAGGTCGGCCAGGCCGGCCAGGGCGGCCGGGGAGAGCGGGGTGGCGGGGTCGGTGGAGTGGGCCAGGCCGGCGCGGACGGCGGGGAGGTCGATGAGGCCGGCCTCGGCGAGCAGGGGGGCGTCGAAGAGCTCGGCGAGCCCGTCGGCGGCGAGGCGCAGGCCGGCCCGGGTGGGGGCGGTGCGGTCGGGGCGGGGGCCGCGGCCCCAGTCGGGGGGCAGGTCGGTGCGGCCGGCGCCGGTGAGGACGGCGTGCAGGAGGGCGTGCCGGGCGCCGGGCTGGAGGCGGACATCGTCGGGGAGCAGCCTGGCGGCGCGGACCACCTGGTTGTCGAGGAAGGGCGCGTGCAGCCGCTGGCCGGGCCGTTCGGCGGCGTGCAGGAGCGTGCGGTAGGAGCGTGCCTGGCGGTAGAGGGCGTGCCGGGCCCGGTGCGCGCCCGGGTGTTCCTCGGGCGCCGGTCGGCGCGCCGCCAGCCGCAGTCGGAGGGCGACCGAGGAGAGCGCCTCGTCGGAGAGCCAGCGGGCGGCCGGGCCGGGGACGCACCAGGCGAGGTCGACGGCCGAGCGGTCGCCCGCGGTGCCGCCGCCGTCGGGGACGTGCCGGGCGGTCAGCTTGGCGGCGGCCTCGTCCAGTGCCTCGGCGTAGCGGACCCGGGAGAGCCGGTGGGCGGCCCGGACCACGGTGAGCGGGGTGCGCAGCGCGCCGGTCAGCACCCCCGCGGCGGCCCGGTCGGCACCGGCCAGGGCGGCGACCGGGGGCAGCAGTTCGCGGGGCCGGCCGGCCCGGATCAGGTCGGCGAGCCGGGCCGGGTGGCCGTCCAGGACCTGGCGGGCGCCGTAGCCGGTGAGGTGGTCGGTGCCGCCGGCGTCGAAGCGGGCTCCGGCCCGGGCGGCGGCGACGAGTTCGGGGCCGGGTTCGTCGGTGAGCGGGCCGGACTGCGGGTCGGTGCGCAGGACGGCGTACGGGAGGGTGTCGGGGCCGGGGTCGAGCACGGTGTGCCGCAGCCGCGGGGTGTCGGGGGCGAGCGCGAGGCTGGTGGGCGCTTCGGTCTCGCCGAGCGTGACGGCGGCCAACTGCTCGGGGGCGGACGGGCCCTGGGCGGCCTCCCGGGCCCAGGAGCCCTTGACCGCGCCGCTCCTGGCCCCGGCGGTGCTCCGGCCGCCGGTCGCGGCCGGCCCCGTCGACGCGCCCGGAGCACCGGCCGGCAGCGGCGACACCGGCGGCAGCGGCACGGCGGCCGCGAGCAGGGCCACGGTGGCGGAGGCCGTCCCGTACGAGAGGTCGACGCCGAGCCGGGCGCGCCCGGCCGGGTCGGTGGCCGGGGCGGGGGTGCGGACCCGGGAGCGGACGGACTCCAGCAGGGCGCGGGTGAGTTCGCGGATGGCGGGGGCCTCGTCGCGGGGCTGTTCGGCGCCGGGCGGCTCGTCGTAGGCGTCGAGGTACGGGCGGCCGCCGCGGACGGCGAGCACGTGGCCGGGCGGCACCCGCTGGACGCCCAGGTACGGCGTGCCGGTGCCGAGCGCCTCCGGGGACTCCGGGCAGGCGAGCCGGGCGGCGAGGTGGCCGGTGTCCAGCGCGGCGCCGACCAGGTCGGCGAGCGGGAGGGCGGCGGTGGCGTACGCGGTGCCGCCGGCCCAGGGGGTGTGGAAGACCGGCTGGGCGCCGGCGAGGTCGGTGAGCAGCAGGGTGGAGCGGGTGCCGGTGCGCAGCACGACGGTGTAGCTGCCGGGCCAGGCGGTGAGGTGGCGGACGGCGCCGCCGCGGGCGGCGGCGAGGCCGGCGGCGAGTTCGGCGTCGGTGGCGCCGCCGTGGCCGAGGACGGCGAGCCGGGTGGTGGCGGGGGTGTCCTCGACCGGGTCGGGGGTGGTGGGGCCGGTGCTGACGACGGGGCGGGCGCCGGGGCGGAGGGTGACCAGGCGGATCTCCTCGGGCCGCCAGTCACCCACGGCCCAGAGCGGGTTGGGGCCGGTCCACAGGGGGCGGGCGGCGATCGGGGCGACCGTGGCGAGGGCCTCGTGCACCGGCGCGCCCGGCCGGGGCGTGCCCGTGCTCCAGCCCGTCAGCCACCGCATCGCGCCTCCACCGGACGAGGACCTGCACTCGCGCGGCGCGTCCGGCGCCGGGCGGGCGGCCGGGTGGGTGCCGGGGGCGGCCCGTGGGCGCGTCCGGGCGTGCCCGCGTTCCGGCGCGCCGTCTGGAGACATCGTGCCACCACCGGGCGCTGCCGGGGCCGGTGTTGTCGGTTCCGCTTCCGTTTCGACGGGCCCGGCGCGGGTGTCGGGCGCGGGAAGGCGACGGGGCCCGGGCGCGGGGAGGCGGCGAGGACGGCGACGGGGGCGGGGTCGGGGGGTGGATTCGGGCGGGCCGGGCCTCCCCCTCCCCGGCCCGGACCGCCCGGGCGCACGCCCTTGACATGGGCATCGCGAGATGGCCGAAAGGCGTCGCCCCGCCCGGGAGGGCATCCGCATGCCCTCCCGGACTTCGCCGCCACCCGCGGGGATTGAGGCGGCGGCGTCCCCCGGCCCGCCGGGTCCTCGACGGCGGGCCGACCCACGACCACCAGCGAATCGCCGAGCAGCCGGTCGGGCCAGGGGGCACGGCCGGGCGCACATGAACACGGGACCGGAGCACGACGCTCCGGCGCACGGCGCGGCCGAACCGCTCCGGGTGGTCCGGACCAACCCCCGCGGCGGCCCGGCGCCGCGCCGCCGGGTGCGCGATCCCGCCATCCGGAATGCGGCCTCTTAACCGTCGGAACGCGTCCGACTACTCTAGGTACAGCAGCTACGGCCCGGTGCCGCCCGGGCCCCGCGCACAAGGCCGCAGGAGGTGCCGCCGCCACCATGACCGTCAGCCCACGAGGACCGAACGAACGGCTCGGCACGCTCCTGACCCTCGCCCAGATCAGCAACGCCGGACTGGCCCGAAGGGTCAACGACCTTGGCGCGCAACGCGGTTTGACGCTGCGGTACGACAAGACCTCGGTCGCCCGCTGGGTCAGCAAGGGCATGGTCCCGCAGGGGCCCGTCCCGCACCTGATCGCCACCGCGATCGGCGGCAAGCTCGGCCGGCCCGTCCCGCTGGAGGAGATCGGCCTGGGCGACACCGACCCGGCGCCCGAACTCGGCCTGGCCTTCCCGCGCGAGGTGGCCGACGCGGTGCGCTCGGCCACCGACCTGTTCCGGGTCGACCTCGACCTGCGCCGCGGGCCCGGCGGCGGCCGCTGGAGCGACAGCCTGGCCGGCACCTTCTCGGTCGCCGCGTACGCGACGCCCGTCTCCCGCTGGCTGATCAACCCGGCGGACGGCTCGGTGGCCCGCGACGTGCCGCGCTCCCCCAGCGAGAACTCCTCGTACCGGGTCGGCCACTCGGACGCGGTCAAGCTCCGCGAGGCCGCCCAGGAGGCCCGCCGCTGGGACTCCAAGTACGGCGGCGGAGACTGGCGTTCGTCGATGGTGCCGGAGTGCCTGCGGGTGGAGGCGGCGCCGCTGCTGCTGGCCTCGTACAGCGACGCGGTCGGCCGGGCGCTGTTCGGCGCGACCGCCGAACTGACCAGGCTGGCCGGGTGGATGGCCTTCGACACCGGCCAGCACGAGGCCGCCCAGCGGTACTACATCCAGGCCCTGCGGCTCGCCCGGGCCGCCGCCGACGTGCCGCTCGGCGGCTACGTGCTGGCCTCGATGAGCCTCCAGGCCGGCTACCGGGGCTTCGCCGAGGAGGCCGTCGACCTCGCCCAGGCCGCGCTGGAGCGCAACCGCAGCCTGGCCACCGCCCGGACCATGAGCTTCTTCCACCTGGTGGAGGCACGGGCCCAGGCCAAGGCCCGCAACGCGGCAGCGTGCGCGACGGCGCTCGGCGCGGCGGAGCGCGCACTCGAGCGAGCACGCGCCGGGGACCCCGATCCGGCGTGGATCGACTTCTACGCCTACGACCGGCTGGCCGCCGACGCCGCCGAGTGCTTCCGCGACCTCGGAGTGCCCTCCAAGGTCCGGCAGTTCACCCGCGAGGCACTGGCCAAGCCCACCGAGGGCTACGTCCGCTCGCACGGCCTGCGGCTGGTGGTCTCGGCGATGGCCGAGGCCGAGGCGGGCAACCTGGACGCCGCGCTCGCCGCCGGCGAGCGCGCCGTCGAGGTGGCCGGCCGGATCTCCTCGCAGCGCAGCCGGGAGTACGTGGTGGAGATGCTGCGGCGGCTGGAGCCCTTCCAGGGCGAACGCCGGGTCCGCGAGCTGACCGAGCGGGCGCGGGCGGTGATCGTCGCTCCGGCGTGACGTCCGAGTGGCGTGGCGTTCGGGCCCGGCGATAAATGGGGTGCACCTGCGGGAGGGGACTGGATATGTTCTCTCTCGTCCAGGTGCGCAGGCGGAGGTTACTTCCACTCTTAATGGGCGTGTCGCGGGTTCGAGTCCCGCCACCGGTACTTTCGCACCGGTGTAGCTCAGTTGGCAGAGCAGCTATGTCACCTCAGCCGTCCTTGAACTCTGGACACCCATACCTGAATAGAATTCCGCACCTCCCGGTGCGCCGGCAGCGGTTACTTCTGTGGAGTGCCCCTTCAACGGGGTGCGTTGAAGCAAACCCAAAAACCGCAGCCGAATCCATTGATCTCGGGAGGCAGCTGCGCTTCGGAGTGCCCGGTGCGCAGGCGGGGGTTACTTCGGATCTTGCGGTTCCGGGTTCAAATCCCGGGCGTGCCGTGCGCGAGCGCGGCCGCTAGCTCAATCCGGTAGAGCACAAGGCATATACCTCCGCCGACGTCGGTCGTCGTTCGACGACCGGCACGATCTCGGGCACCCCAGCCTCAGCATGCCTCCCTCCCGCTGACGACCGAGCACGCCGAGGGGGGCTGCAGCATGTCCAGGTTCAACATCCGCAAGACCAAGGCCAGTCCGAAGTCACCGGTGGCCACGACCGGGAAGCGCACCACCAACCACAACGGCGGCGTCGGGTTCACCCGGGACGCCAAGTCCGAACTCTTCCTTCTCGCCGTGGCCAACATGGTCGGACAGGACACCTTCTACGAGCGCGGCGGCGCCCGCGACGACCGCTACACCGCGCTGGTGCGCGAACTCGCCGTCAGCGACCCGGAGTGGACCCTCGGGCTGCTGCGCTGGCTGCGGTACGGCGCGCAGTTGCGCACCGCCGCGCTGGTCGGCGCCGCCGAGTTCACCCGGGCCCGGCTGGACGCCGGTGCCCACGGGCACTCCCGGCAGGCCGTCGACGCCGTGCTGCGGCGGGCCGACGAGCCCGGTGAGCTGCTCGCGTACTGGACCTCGCGCTATGGCCGGGCGCTGCCCAAGCCGCTCAAGCGCGGCGTCGCGGACGCGGTGCGGCGGCTGTACGACGCCCGCGCGCTGCTCAAGTACGACACCGCGGGCAAGGGCTACCGCTTCGGCGACGTCCTGGAGCTGACCCACCCGGCGCCGGACCCGGCCAAGCCCTGGCAGGGCGCCCTGTTCCAGTACGCGCTGGACCGCCGGCACCGGCCGGAGGAGGCCGTCCCGCCCGCCCTCGACCGGATGCTGACCGCCAACCGCGAGCTGCTCGCGCTGCCCGTCGGGGAGCGCCGGGCGGCCGTGACGGCGGAGGACGGCGCGGAGCGGCTGGCCGCCGCCGGGCTGACCTGGGAGGCGTTGGCGGGCTGGCTGCAGGGTCCGATGGACGCCGCGGTCTGGGAGGCGGTCATCCCGTCCATGGGCCCGATGGCGCTGGTGCGGAACCTGCGCAACTTCGATCAGGCGGGGGTGTCGGACGCGGTCGCGGCCGAGGTGGCCCGGCGGGTCTCCGACCGGGGCGAGGTGCGGCGCTCGCGCCAGTTCCCGTTCCGCTACCTGGCCGCGTACCGGCACGCGCCCTCGCTGCGGTGGGGGCACGCGCTGGAGACGGCGCTCGGCCACTCGCTCGCCAACGTGCCCGAGCTGCCCGGCCGGACGCTGGTCCTGGTCGACCGCTCCGGCTCGATGTTCGACCGGCCCAGCGCGCAGACCCAGCTCAACCGGGCGGACTCGGCGGCGATCTTCGGCACCGCGTTGAAGGTGCGGGCGGCCGAGGCGGACCTGGTCGAGTTCGGCAGCGTCAGCCGGGTGGTCGAGGTCGGCCGCGGGGAGGCGGTGCTGCGGGTGCTGGGGCGCTTCTCCAACCTCGGCGGCACCAACACCGCCCAGGCCGTCCGGGACCACTACCGGGGCCACGACCGGGTGGTGATCATCACCGACGAGCAGCCCGGCGCCGGGTACGGGGGCAGCGATCCGCTCACCGCCGTACCGGCCCACGTGCCCGTCTACACCTGGAACCTGGCCGGCTACGCCACGGGCCACGGCCCGAGCGGCGGTGCCAACCGGCACACCTTCGGCGGCCTGAGCGACGCGGCCTTCCGGCTGATCCCCCTGCTGGAGGCGGGGACCGACGCCGGCTGGCCCTGGGAGGTCTGACCACGACGCGGCCGGACGGGGGGCGGCGGCGACGCGCGGAGCCGGGGGGCTCTGCGCGGCGGCGCCACGGCCGCACAGAGGGGGGCGCGGCGCGCGGAGTCGGGGGGCTCTGCGCACCGCACCACGGCCGGTCCGGGGGGACCGGCCGATGCCCCGGGGGGCGAGGTGGGCGGCAGGACACTGCCGCCCACCTCGGCATGCCCCGGGCCGGCCGGACGAAGGACGAACCGACGAAGGACGAACCGACGAACGGACGAAGGACGCGTACCCGCGCAGCGGAGCCTTGACGGGCCGACCGCCGCGCGACGTCCGCCCCGCCCGTCACGCGGTCTCGACCCCCGCCCGGAGCCGTGGCAGCATCTGCGGCGGAAGCCGGGGCGGGGGGCGACGCACGCCGCCCGTACCGGCTTCGGCGACGGCGACCCGGCGGTGGACGAGGAGCGCAGCGTGGCGGACGACTTCGATGTCCTGGTGGTCGGCGGCGGGATCGTCGGACTGGCCACGGCGTACGCCCTGACCCGGGCCAGGCCCGGGCTGCGGCTGGCGGTGCTGGAGAAGGAGAACGGCTTCGCGGCGCACCAGACCGGGCGCAACAGCGGGGTGATCCACAGCGGCGTGTACTACCGCCCCGGCTCGTACAAGGCCCGCTTCGCGGTCGCCGGCGCCGCCGAGATGGTCGAGTTCTGCCGTGAGCACGGCCTCCCGTACGAGGTCACCGGCAAGCTGATCGTGGCGACCGAGGACGCCGAACTGCCCCGGCTGGCGGCGCTGGCCGAACGCGGGCGGGCGAACGGCATCCCGGTCACCGAGCTGGACCGGGCCGGGATCGCCCGGTACGAGCCCGCCGTGGTCGGGCGGGCCGGGCTGCACGTCGGCACCACCGGCATCTGCGACTTCCCGGCGGTCGCCACGGCCTACGCCCGGCTGGCCCGGGAGGCGGGCGCCGAACTGCGGCCCGGCACGGCGGTGCGGGCGGTGGCCCGGCGCCGGGACGGGGTGACGGTCGGCACCTCCGGCGGGGAGCTGCGCTGCGGGGTGCTGGTGAACTGCGCCGGGCTGCACAGCGACCGGATCGCCCGGCTGGCCGGGGACGACCCGGGGGTGCGGATCGTCCCGTTCCGCGGGGAGTACTACGAACTGGCCGAGCACCGGCGGGACTTGGTCCGCGGCCTGGTGTACCCGGTGCCCGACCCGGCCTTCCCGTTCCTCGGGGTGCACCTCACCCGGGGCATCCACGGGGACGTCCACGTCGGCCCGAACGCGGTGCCCGCGCTGGCCCGCGAGGGGTACGACTGGCGGACCGTCCGCCCGGGCGACCTGGCCGAGACCCTCGCCTTCCCCGGCACCTGGCGGATCCTGCGGCGGCACTGGCGGTACGAGGTCGGCGAGTTGCACCGCTCGCTGTCCAAGCGGGCGTTCACCGCCGCCGTCCGACGGCTGCTGCCCGCCGTGACCGCCGCCGACCTGGTGCCGGCCACGGCCGGGGTGCGGGCCCAGGCGGTGGCCCGGGACGGCTCGCTGCTGGACGACTTCGCCTTCGCCGGCTTCGACCCGGCGGACCCGCGCTCCCCGCGCCGGGCGGTGCACGTGCTGAACGCCCCCTCCCCCGCGGCGACGGCCTCGCTGCCGATCGGCCGCGAGGTGGCCCGCCGGGCCCTGGCCGCCCTGGAGGCCGGTGGCTGAGCCCGCCGCCGTACCGGCCCGGCGGAGCGCGCGGCCCCGGCCCGGATGAGCCCCGTCACACACCCCTCCGGGTGCCCCGCGCGGCCCCGTAGACTCGGTTGATTGTGACTTCCACCGCCCCGATCCCCCAGCAATCGCCGTCCGCCCGGCTGTCCGCGGCGCCGGCCGCCTACCCCGCGCCGATGTACCCGCACAAGGCCACCGAGGAACAGCACCGGGAGCGGCGGATCCGCAGCTTCCAGCCGCGCCGGGGCCGGATGACCAACGCCCAGGCGGGCGCCCTGGACCGGAGCTGGGAGACGTACGGCGTCCCGATCGACGGCACCCCGCTCGACCTCGCTGAGCTGTTCGACGGTCTGCCGGTCACCCTGGAGATCGGCTTCGGCATGGGCGAGACCACCGCCGCGATGGCCGCCGCCGACCCGTCGACCGGCATCCTGGCCGCCGACGTGCACACCCCCGGCCACGGCAACCTGCTCGGCATGCTGGAGCGGGACGGCTCGCGGAACGTCCGGCTGGCCGCCGGGGACGCGATCATCCTGCTGCGCGACATGCTGCCGGACGCCTCGCTGAACGGCCTGCGGGTCTACTTCGCCGACCCGTGGCCGAAGCCCAAGCACCACAAGCGCCGACTGGTCCAGCCGTCCTTCCTCGACCTGGTGCTGCCCCGGCTCGCCCCGGGCGCCCTGGTGCACTGCGCGACCGACTGGGAGCCGTACGCGGAGCAGATGCTGACGGTGCTGTCCGCCTCTCCCGAGCTGGAGAACCTGCACCCCGAGGGTGACGGGACCGGCTGGCTGGAGCCCGCGGACCACCCGGACGGCAGCGTCCCCGGCTACGCGCCCCGACCGGACTGGCGGCCGGTCACCAAGTTCGAGCGGGCCGGGATCGCCAAGGGCCACGTGGTGCACGACCTGCTGTTCCGCCGCCGCTGACCCTCCGGCAGCCGTTCGAACGGGCCGCGCCGGGCTGACCGGCCGGTCGCGGCCGGGACGAACGGTTCGTCCCGAGTCGTCCCGACCGGCCGCCGCCGTGGCCTACCCTGAGCCGCATGGGCAGCCCGCCCGGCGGCGGGCCCCGGGCGACCGCCCGCACCGCCGCCGACGCACCGGGTACGGTCCCGCGCACCGGCGTCACCCGGACCATCCCGGGGCCGCGGAGGCGCCGGGCCGACCGGCTGCTGTCCCGGCCCGGCGGCGCGGCACCGGCCGCCCCGACGGCCCTCGTCGCCGGTCGGCTCCCGGCCGGCCCGACCACGGCGCCCCCGGGCCGCGTCCGCTCGCTGGCGCTCTCCTCCGTCACCACCTCCGCCGTCCTGACCCTGGCCTGCTGCGGGGTGCTGATCCTGCACCTGGTCCAGCGGCAGACCGGCACCGTCGGACTGCTGGTGGGACTGGGCCTGGCGATGGTGCCGCTGCCCTTCGTGCTCGGTGGCCTGGCCTGGCTCAACCTGACCGCCCGGGTGCCGCTGCGGCACACCGTGTTCTGCCTCGGCTGGGGCGCCTGCGCGGCCACCACGATCGCGATCCTCGCCAACAACTGGACCGCCGACTACCTGACCGCCCACCACCACGCCTTCGGCGGGCTGCTCGGCTCCGGCGTCGCCACCCCGGTGATCGAGGAGAGCGCCAAGGCCACCGCCCTGCTGGTGCTGCTGCTGCCGCTCGGCCAGCGGCTGCGCTGCCACGGCCGCCGCTCCGGCCGCCCCTGCGCACCGCTGCTGCACCGGGCGCCCGCGCCCCGGCGCCCCCGCCCGTACCAGCGCCGCCCGGCCGGACCGCACGCCCGGGGCCGGCTGCGGCTCCGCCCGTACCTGCGGCCTCTGCCCTACCTGCGCCCGGCCCCGCCCGCCCCGGGCACCCCGGGCGCCGCGCACCGCCGCTCCCGGCCGCGCACCCTGGCCGCCGGGATGGTGCTCGGCGGGATGACGGCCTGCGGCTTCGCCTTCACCGAGAACGCCCTCTACCTGGGCCGGGCCTTCACCACCGACCAGCGCAACCGGCTGGACAGCATCGGCCTGGGCGATCCGCCCAGCCTGCGCGACTTCGACAGCACCGTGCAGACCTTCGTCCTGCGCGCCCTGCTCTCCCCGTTCGCCCACCCGCTGTTCACCGCGCTCACCGGGATCGGCCTGGCCGTCGCCCTGACCACCGGGCGGCGCTGGCTGGCCCGGCTGGCCGCACCCGCCGGGCTGCTGCTGGCGATCGTGCTGCACGGCACCTGGAACGCCGCCGCCGACCTGGGGACGGACGGGTTCCTGGTGGTCTACGGGGTGCTGATGGTGCCCTGCTTCGCGGCCCTGGTCGGCTTCGCGCTCTGGGCCAGGGCCCGGGCCGCACGGCACGGCGGGCGGTCCGGAGGGCGCCGCGCGGATCGGCACGGAGGGTGATACGTCAGCGCCGGAGGGTGAGTTGGGGCCGTCCTGCAGAACCGATTTCCCATCTCGGCGACTTCCCCGTATTGTTGTGTTCACCGACGCGGGGTGGAGCAGCTCGGTAGCTCGCTGGGCTCATAACCCAGAGGTCGCAGGTTCAAATCCTGTCCCCGCTACTCAGTAGCCGAAAGGGCCCGGAGGATTCGTCCTCCGGGCCCTTTCGTTTTCCCGCCACACTCAGGGCACGGTCCCGCCACGAAGCGGTAACGGCACCCCGTTTTCAAGATCTGCTGTCAGACCGCTCCCCCATACTGAGGAAAATTTCATCCAAGTGGGGGGCGGCGGGACCGTTCCCTGGATAAGGAACGACCTCATGCTGTCGAAGCGCCTGGCGAGCACCGCCGCGATCTGCCTCCTCCTGGGAGCCGGCACGGCCGCCTGTGGCGACAACAAGGACTCGGACAAGGCCGCGGCGCCCGCGGCCACCACCGCCGCGGCGGCCGCGACTCCGACCGCCACGCCGACTCCGACTCCGACCGTGGCGAAGCTCGACACGGACAAGCTGACCGCCCAGGAGATCGAGAAGAAGGCCAAGGACGCGCTGGCCGGCGCCACGTCGCTCAGGATCAGCGGCAAGATGGCGAGCGACGAGGGCGAGATGACCATCAACATGGTCATGGACTCGAAGGGCGCGTGCCAGGGCAGCATGGCGCTGCCCGGGATGGGCTCCTTCGAGCTCCTCAGCGACGGCAAGCAGTACTTCCTCAAGCCGGACGCCCAGTTCTGGAAGACCTTCGGCGGGCCTAAGGGCGACGCGGTCGCCGAGGTGTTCAAGGGCCGCTACCTGACCGGCTTCCAGGACGACCCGAAGATGAAGGACCTGACCGACTTCTGCAAGCTCACCGACGCGAGCAACCAGATGCTCGACGACGGCTCCAGCACCCCCACCAAGGGCAGCGCCGGCACCGTCAACGGGGTGAAGACGTTCAGCCTCCGACAGAAGGACGACAAGGGCGAGGAGTCGCTGCTCCACATCGCCACTGAGGGCAAGTTCTACCCGGTGCGGATGGAGAAGACCACCGGCTCCGACAAGGGCCAGGTCGACTTCACCGACTACGACAAGCCGGTCACCATCCAGGCCCCGTCGCCCGACAACGTGATCGACTACACCAAGTTCCAGGACAAGGTGAAGGGCGCCTGAGCGGCGCCCGCGAATAATCCGTTGCCCTCCCGACAGGAGGCTGCCTACAGTGGCGGCACACTGAAAGGAGGTGATCCTGAGTTGAGTTCCATCAGGATGTGTGAGGTGGCTGCTCGCTAGAGCCGCCCCTGCCTGCGCAGGATGAGGCCCCTGGCCTCCGGCAGGCGAAATCCACAGCAGTCACCCGACCCGCAGGCTCACCGGTACATCCCCGGTGCCTCGGCGTCAGGCCAGTGCACGGGCCTGCGTCGAGGAGCAGCCTGCGGGTCGTCTGCGTTTCCGGCCGCCCGTCGTAGCCGCGGCGCCCCCGGGTCGTTCCCGTGCTGGCGCCGCAGCGCTAGAGTCGGCGCGGCCCCGCGGTGGCGACGGGGCGCAGCGGCGCGAACACAGGGGGTGGGCGATGACGAGGGTGCGGCGACGGGCCGGCGGGTCGGCGCTGCGGACGGCGCAGTGGACGGCCGCCGGGGTGCTGACCGGCACGGGCCTGCTCGGACTGCTGCTGTTCGCGCTCGGCCGGGCCCAGGCCTGGCAGGCGCTCGGCGGCGGCTTGGTGGTGGCGGGCGCCTCGACGGTGCTCGGCGGCGCGCTGGGCTTCCTGTTCGGGGTGCCCCGGGTGAAGAGCGGCTCCGGCGAGCCGCAGGGCTCGTACGCGCCCAACACCAATCTGGAACAGGTCTCCGACTGGCTGACCAAGGTGCTGCTGGGCGTCGGGCTGACCCAGCTCGGCTCGCTCGGTGAACGGCTGCACCAGCTCGGTACGGCGCTGGCGCCCGTGCTGGGCGGGGAGGACGCAGCGGTGCCGTTCGCGGCGGCGCTGGTGCTGTACTTCCTGGTGCTCGGCTTCCTGGCCGGCTGGCTGGTGACCAGGCTGGCGCTGCCCCGGGTGCTGACCGAGACGGACGAGGCGCTGGACCTCTTCCTGGCCGGGCAGGACCGCGACCGGCACGGCGACAAGGTGGGCGCCGACGACCTGCGGGTACGCGCGATGCAGCAGCTCGGCCTGCTCGGTGGCAGCGCGGAGCGACCCGCCGCGCTGGCCGCCCAGTTGCCGCCGTCCTCGGACTCCCCCGCCGGGCCGGACGGCGTGGTGGCGGAGGTCCGCTCGACCGCGACGCGCTCGGCGCTGACCGCCGACCAGGTGCGGGCCCTGTTCGCGGCCGGCTCGGAGGGCCGCCGGATCCAGGCCCTCGCGCTGATGCAGGGCGATCCCTCGCTGGCGGACCTGCCGAGCGTGCTGGAGGCGATCGAGCACCCCCGCTCGGGGTTCGAGCAGTACCACGCGCTGCTGGCCGCCCGGGGCCTGCTCTCCCGGCTGCCGGGCGCCGAGGCGCAGCGGCTGCGGGACGCGGTGGCGGCGCAGTTGGTCGACCCGCAGGGCATTCCGTACGGGTCGGACCGCAGTTGGCTGGCGGAGAAGATACTGTCCCGGCTCCAGGCGGCGGCCTTCGTCCCCGCGCAGCCGACGCCGGTGGCGTCTGCGGCAGTGGCGTCGGCGGCAGTGGCCGTCGACCCGCCGGCGAATCCCTAGCCGGTGAATCCCTAGCCGGTGAACCCCTAGCCGGTGCACCCCTGGACCGTGAAGCGCAGTTCGGGCTGCGACCAGGGGGTCTTGGGCTGCGGCGGGCGGGTGCCGGTGCGCACGGCGCCCACCTGGAGGTAGAAGCCCTCGGCGGGCGGGTGCGAGACGACCTTGACCGCCGCGATCCCGGCGGCCCGGGCGCGGTCGAGCATGTCGGCGATCAACACCCGTCCGATGCCCAGTCCTTGGGCGTCGTCGGCGACGAACATCAGGTCCAGTTCGGCCGGTTCGTGGATCAGCCCGTAGAAGCCGAGCAGCCGGTCGTCGGTACGGTCCACGGCCATCCGCACCTCGTGGCGCTCGATGTAGTCGGGCCGCACGGCATAGCCGTCGATCATCGCGAAGTACGCACCGCGGTAGGCGGCGGAGGCCTGGATCAGCGCGGTGAGCCGGTCGGCGTCGGCGGGCCGGGCGGGCCGGATCGTGGTCTCGCTCATGCGAGCGAGTATAGGGGCCAACCGGCCCAGTGACCATTACAGGAGTATGGCCGGTTCCGGCCCGCGGGGCCGGCCACGGGCGGCCCGGAGCACCAGGACCCCGCTGGTGCGGCCGCCTTCGTGCGGCACCCGGTGGACCTCGCTGGCGATCCGGCGCTCGCCGAGCGCGTACCGCAGCCGGTCGAGGTGGCCGCAGCGGCGGCCGCGACCGTCGTTCAGCGGCTGGACCCGTACCTCCCCGTCCGCGGCCGTCACCCGGACCAGCTCGGCCAGCGCTGCCAGCTGCCGCTCCGGGCCGAACAGTTCGGGGTAGGCGAAGATCAGGTAGCCGCTCAGGGTGAGTGCGAAGGCGCCGTCCGCGAAGGGCAGCCGGGGCAGCGCGGCGGCCAGGTAGCACTGCGGGTGGGCGGCCGAGTCGGCGGCGAACAGCCGACGGGCGCGGTCCCAGCTGCGCAGGTAGCGGTCCGGGCGGGCGGGGCGGCGCAAGGGGTACAGCTGCGGGCGGGCCGCCATCGCGACGGCCATCGACGCCCGGGCGGCCCGTGCCCGGGCGGCCAGCTCGGGCGGCGGCAGCGCGTACGCCGGGTCGACGGCGATCACCCGACAGCCCAGCTCGCGCGCCTCGGCGGCCAGGCCGGACGTACCGCCCGGGCAGTCCAGCAGCGGGCCGGGCAGGGCGGCGAGCCGGGCGCGGGTCAGGCCGAACAGGGCGCAGTACTCGTCCAGCGGACGGGAGGTGACCAGGACGTCCGGGGCCGGCACGGGGGTGGGGGCGGTCGCCACCCGGCCATCCGAACACGGGGCCGCCCCACCCGCATCCGGAGGGCGTCCGGAGCACGGGCGGGGCGGAGGCAAGACAGAGGCGGGGCGGGGCAGAGGCGGGGGTGGAACGTCAGGGAGCGGGCCGGGAGCGAGCGGGCCGGGCCTCAGCGGCCGAGCAGCCCCCGGGTGGCGGCCCGGTTGACGTTGGTCAGGCCGCGGACCAGCCGCGCGGTGAGGAAGATCAGCAGGACCCCGATCGCCGAGAACGCGGCGATCTGCCAGGTGCCCTCCACGTAGTAGGCGTGCCGGACGTGGTGGCTGTCGGTGAAGTCGAACAGCTGGTACCCGTGCCAGGAGGTGTAGCGCGGGAAGACCCAGTGGTAGAGCGGGTAGAGCGCCATCGCCCAGCCGAGCAGCAGGAACGTCAGCGTGAGGCAGAAGCTGAACACCGCCCAGGGGAACATCACCAGCTGGTACAGCGCGGCCTTCCAGCCCGCCCCGTCGGCCAGCCGTGCGGTGATCGAGCCCCAGCTGCCCGGGCGCACCTGCTGCACCGGCGCCGGGCCGGGCACGTCCAGCGCGAGCATCCCGCGCACCCGGGCCCGCTCGGCCCGGCCGAGGCCCCGGGCGGTGCTGGTCAGGGCGGCCAGCACCGGCAGGCCGAGGACGGTGACGAAGGTGCCGACGCCGAGGCAGAACAGGACGATCGCGACGACGAAGCCGACGATCGCGACCGGCAGCCCGGTGAGCGCGTAACCGACCTCGCGGTAGTAGTGCCCGGAGAACGGCGCCCGCCAGAAGCCGGGCGGCTCCTCGGTGCGGCGGGCCCGGGCCGGACGGGCCCCGTCGTCGCCGTAACCGCCCGCGGCGTCCCACCCCTGACCCAGCGTGCTGCCGCTGCTGCTCATCTCCCGGTCCCCGGCCCCTCGTTGTCGTGGTCTTCCGTACTCGCTGACGTGGTCAAGTCTGGCCGAGGCGGGGCCCGGTGGGTATCGGGCCGACCGGCGGATCGGGGGTGGGGTTAACCCCCCTGCCCGGCCTCGCGCCCCTGCCCGGCTCCCGGGCGCGGCGCGGGCGGGCCGGACCACTCGTCGGCGAGCAGCGCGTAGCGGTACGAGTCGCGCCAGGCGCCGCCCTTGTACAGGTCGTGCCGGACACGCCCCTCCAGCCGGAAGCCGAGCCGGGTGAGCACCTTGGCCGAGGCCGTGTTCTCCACGTCGACCCGGGCGGCCAGCCGGTGCAGGCCGAGCGCCCCGAAGGAGAACTCGCAGAGCAGTACGGCGATCTCGCCCGCGTAGCCGCGGCCCCACACCGGGCGGCTCAGCACGTAGCCGAGGCGGGCCGAGCGGTACTCGCCGAGGGTGAGGGCGGCGTGCGCGACCGGCAGCGCGTCCTCCAGGTCCCCGGCGTCCTCGCGCCGGACGACGGCGAGCCGGTAGACGCCCCGCTCCTCGGCCATCGCCTCCTCCAGGTAGAGCTCGATCTGGTCGGCGCAGGTCTCGCGGTCGCGCGGCTCGAAGGGGAGGTAGCGGGTCACCTCCGGGTCGCCGTACAGCGCGTGCAGCGCGTCCACTTCCTCCGGGGTGTGGCGGTACTCGCGGAGGGCGAGTCTGGGGCCGGTGAGGCGTACGGGGACCATGGCTGCCGACCCTACCCGCGTCCGGCGGCTACCGTTCGGAACATGAACGACGAAGACCTGCGGCTCGCCCCGCGCACCAGGGCCGCCGACCTGCTCGCCTGGGCGGCCGGCCAGGACCGCGCGCCGGTGGCCGAAGCGCCGCTGCGCGCGGTGCTGGCGCTGCTGGAGCTGGGCGGGGGCAGGATGCACGACGGCTGGCCCGAACTCACCTCCGACGAGGTGGAGCACCTGCTGTACGAGCGGCTCCACCTCTACGTCCAACCCGCGCCGGAGCAGGACCCGCTCGCCTACGGCGAGGCCGTACGGCTGCTGGTCGACCACCAGCGGGCCGCGAAGCGGCTCAACGCCAAGCGCCAGGAGCGGCTGCACGCCGAGGCCGAGTGGCAGGGCGAGGTCGCGGCCGGGCTGCTGCACCGCGCCGACCTGGTGACCTGGCCCCGGCTGTACGCGGTGCTGCTGCACGCCCACGGGGTGGACGTGACGGACCCGGCGGCCGTCCGGGACTGGCTGGCGGGCTTCGCCGCGCTCGACGAGGAGCAGCGGCTGGCCGGGTACGAGGCGCTGACCACGACCGGCTGGCTGGACGAACCGGACGAGCAGGGCTGGGGGCCGGGCCGGGTGCTGTCCGTCGGCATGGCCACCGACGGCGCGCGGCTGCTGCTGGAGCAGGGCCTGATGCGGCGCAGCTACCGCAACCTGGCCGAGCTGAACGCGCTGGGGCGCCCGATGCCGGACGAACTGACCGGTGGCTTCGAGGAGTTCGAGGCGGCGGCGGCCGAGGCGGCGCTCGACCTGCTCGGCGAATGGACGGTGCCCGGGCTGCCGCGCCTGCTGGTGGAGGAGTTCCCGGAGCTCGCGCCGGAGCCGGGGGCGGCCGAGATCGACGCCTACCTGGCGCAGCTGCCCGCGGAGGAGCAGGAGGAGCAGGAGGAGCCGGAGGGGTCGGAGGAGCCTCAGGAGCAGGAGCAGCAGTGAGCCGACGTGGCAGGGCCCCGGG
>NZ_JBHZCY010000162.1:0-6248 GCF_042786665.1 Kitasatospora sp. NPDC059146
ACTGATCCACCCCGAAGGGCTTCACCGTTCGACTTGCATGTGTTAAGCACGCCGCCAGCGTTCGTCCTGAGCCAGGATCAAACTCTCCGTGAATGTATACCCGTAATCGGGTCGACACCCGCGTTGAGCGGCACGGCAACCACCGGAATAGGGTGATCCCGCGCACTGCGTCCTCGCTAGTGTTTGTTTCAAAAGGAATCTCCAACCCCAGGAAACCTGAGGCCGGGGATGTCAACATATCTGGCGTTGACTTTTGGCACGCTGTTGAGTTCTCAAGGAACGGACGCTTCCTTCGGACCGCCTTCCAGCGGGCCCTCCGGGCGCTTCGTTCTTTCGTGTTTCCAGCTTACCAGATGTTTTCCGCTCCGTTTACCGGGGCTTTTTGCATCTGAAATCTGGTGTTAACCGCCAAGTTGTGGCGACTCGGCCAACCATAGCGGGTCGGTTGCCGGAGCGCGAATCGAGGCTCGCCGTGGGTCACCCGGACGGCGGCATGATTTGTTGCTCTCGCGAGCATATACAGCAATGGTCCCGATTCGCCAAGATGGCTGTAGAGTGCGGCGCATCGGCTAAGAGGACTAGACCAGTCGCGGGTCGATGTGACGCCGGTCGGTAGACGGGTGGGGGCGTGGGTCTTCGCCCGGGAATGTCAACAGATGTCCGAAGTTGACATGATTTAGGCTTCAGTTGATCGTCGCGCCGCGCTCGCGGCCGCTTCGCTGTATTGCGTACTTGGGAGGCACAACCATGACCACTGTGACGTCGCCGCTGACCGGACAGGTCGTCGGGCTCGCGGGCGTTCCGGACCCGGTGTTCTCGGGCGCGATGGTCGGCCCGGGCACCGCGATCGACCCGGTTCGCGAGCCCACCGAGGCGGTCGCTCCGGTGGACGGCGTCGTGGTCTCCATGCACCCGCACGCCTTCGTGGTGGTGGACGCGGACGGGCACGGTGTGCTGACCCACCTGGGGATCGACACGGTGCAGCTGAACGGCGAGGGCTTCGAGCTGCTCGTCAACAAGGGCGACACGGTGACCCGCGGTCAGGCCGTGATCCGGTGGGACCCGGCCGCGGTCGAGGCCGCCGGCAAGTCGCCGATCTCGCCGATCGTGGCGCTGGAGGCCGCTCCCGACTCCCTGGGCAACCTGGTCGAGTCCGGCGAGGCCCAGGCCGGCGACCAGCTGTTCAGCTGGAACTGACCCCTCGGTCACCGACACACACCCGCCCCGCAGGAGTTGACGGGGCGACCCGGCACTCAGCGGTTCCCGGCGGGGCCGCTCCTCTCAGCGGAGAAACAGGAACATGGAGAAGACACTGCGCGGCGTGGGGGTCAGCCACGGGGTCGCGATCGGCCAGGTGCGGCACATGGGTACGGCGGTCCTGGAGCCCCCGGCCACCCAGATCCCGACCGAGGACGCCCCGCGTGAGCAGGCACGCGCCCAGGCAGCCGTCGAGGCGGTCGCGGCCGACCTGATCGCGCGCGGCAACCTGGCCGGCGGCGAGGCGCAGGCCGTGCTGGAGGCCCAGGCGCTGATGGCGCAGGACCCGGAGCTGATGGCCGACGTGTCCCGCCGGATCGCCGTCGGCAGCAGTGCCGAGCGCGGCGTGTACGACGCCTTCGCGGCCTACCGGGCGCTGCTGGCCTCCGCCGGGGAGTACCTGGCCGGGCGTGTCGCCGACCTGGACGACGTGCGCAACCGCATCGTGGCGCGCCTGCTGGGCGTGCCGATGCCGGGCGTGCCGGACAGCGACGAGCCGTACGTGCTGTTCGCGCGGGACCTGGCGCCGGCCGACACCGCGCTGCTGGACCCGACGCTGGTGCTCGGCTTCGTGACCGAGGAGGGCGGGCCGACCAGCCACAGCGCCATCCTGGCGCGGGCCATGGGCGTGCCGGCCGTGGTCGCGCTGTCGGGGGCGACGGACGTCGCCGAGGGCACCGTCGTCGCGGTGGACGGCAGTTCGGGCGACGTGCTGCTGGACCCGTCGCGGGAGAAGCAGGACGAGCTGCGGGCGGTCGCCGCCGAGCGCAAGGCCGCGCTGGCCGCCTCCTCCGGCCCGGGGCAGACCTCGGACGGGCACCGGGTGCCGCTGCTCGCCAACGTGGGCGGCCCGGCGGACGTGCCGGCCGCGCTGGAGAACGGTGCGGAGGGCGTCGGCCTGTTCCGTACCGAGTTCCTGTTCCTGGACGACTCGGCGAAGGCTCCCAGCGAGGAGAAGCAGGTCGAGGCGTACCGCAAGGTGCTGGAGGCCTTCCCGGAGGGCCGGGTCGTGGTCCGGGCGCTGGACGCGGGCGCGGACAAGCCGCTGGACTTCCTGACCCCGGCCGACGAGCCGAACCCGGCGCTGGGCGTGCGCGGTCTGCGCACCCTGCTGGAGCACCCGGAGGTGCTGCGCACCCAGCTGCGGGCGCTGGCCACGGCGGCCGCGGGCCTGCCGGTGCACCTTGAGGTGATGGCCCCGATGGTGGCCGACCGCAAGGACGCCGCGGACTTCGCCGCCGCGTGCCGCGAGGCCGGGCTGGACGCCAAGTTCGGTGCGATGGTGGAGATCCCGTCGGCCGCGCTGCGGGCCCGGTCGATCCTCCAGGAGGTCGAGTTCCTGTCGCTGGGGACCAACGACCTGGCCCAGTACACCTTCGCCGCCGACCGTCAGGTCGGTGCGCTGGCCCGGCTGCAGGACCCGTGGCAGCCGGCGCTGCTGGACCTGGTCGCCGCGGCCGCCGAGGCCGCGCAGGCGACCGGCAAGAGCTGTGGCGTCTGCGGTGAGGCGGCGTCCGACCCGCTGCTGGCCGTGGTGCTGACCGGTCTGGGCGTCACCAGCCTCTCCATGGGCTCGGCCTCGATCCCCTACGTCCGGAGCACGCTGGCGAAGTACACGCTGGCGCAGTGCCGCCGGGCCGCCGAGGCGGCCCGGGCCGCGGACAGCGCCGAGGAGGCGCGGGCCGCCGCGCAGCAGGTGCTCTCCGGCGAGTAGGAGCCGGGACAGGGAAGAGTAGGACCCGGGAAACGCTGAAGGGGCGCCCCCACCGCACCGGTGGGGGCGCCCCTTCGGCGTTCGCCCGGGTCGGTCAGGCCTGGCGGTCGACCCGGAGCCGCTCGAAGAAGCGCAGGTGGTCGAGGTTGTCGACCGAACCGGGGTTGACGGCCTGCTCCAGCGGGGTACCGGAGAGGATCCGCTTGACCGGGACCTCGATGCGCTTGCCGGTCAGCGTGTGCGGCAGGCCGCGGACGACGATCACCTCGTCCGGGACGTGGCGCGGGGAGAGCTCGGTGCGCAGCGAGGTGCGGATGCGGCCGATGAGGTCGTCGTCGAGTTCGGCGCCGGGGGCGAGGACGACGAACAGCGGCATCCAGTAGCCGCCGTCGGGCTCCTCCAGGCCGATGACCAGGGACTCGGCGATCTCGGGGAGGCGCTCGACCACCTCGTAGATGTCCGAGGAGCCCATCCGGACGCCCTGGCGGTTGAGGGTGGAGTCGGAGCGGCCGTGGATGACGACGGTGCCCCGGGAGGTGACGGTGATCCAGTCGCCGTGGCGCCAGATGCCGGGGTAGGTGTCGAAGTAGCTGTCGTGGTACCGGGTGCCCTCGGGGTCGTTCCAGAAGCCGGTGGGCATCGACGGGATCGGCTTGGTGACGACGAGCTCGCCGACGGTGTCGGTGTGCGGGTGGCCCTGGACGTCCCAGGACTCGACGGCAGCGCCCAGGCAGGGGGCCTGGATCTCACCGAGGTACACGGGCAGGGTGGGGACGCCGCCGACGAAGCAGGAGCAGACGTCGGTGCCGCCGCTGACCGAGGCGAGCCAGACGTCCTGCTTGACCTCGTCGTAGATCCAGCGGAAGCCGTCCGGCGGGAGCGGGGAGCCGGTGGTGCCGATGCAGCGGACGGCGGAGAGGTCGAGTTCGCGGCCGGGGTGCAGCTCGGCCTTGCGGCTGGCGATGACGTACGCGGCGGAGGTGCCGAGGACGGTGGCGCGGGTACGGGCGGCGACGGACCACAGGGCGCCGGTGTCGGGGTGGCCGGGGCTGCCGTCGTAGGTGACGATCGTGGCCCCGACCAGGAGGCCGGCCAGCAGGAAGTTCCACATCATCCAGCCGGTGGAGGTGTACCAGAGGAAGCGGTCCCGGGGGCCGAGGTCGAGGTGGAGGCCGGCCTGCTTGAGGTGTTCGAGCAGGATGCCGCCCTGGCTCTGGACGATGGCCTTGGGCAGGCCGGTGGTGCCGGAGGAGTAGAGGACCCAGAGCGGGTGGTCGAAGGGGACCGGCTCGAACACCGGCGCCACGTCCTCGGCGACCAGGTCCTCCCACCGGAGGGCGCCCTCGGGGGCCGGGGCGCCGAGCAGCGGGACGTGCACCACGGTGTGCAGGCTGGGGAGTTCGCGGCGCAGCTCGGCGACGACCTCGGTGCGGTCGTGGTCCTTGCCGCCGTAGTGGTAGCCGTCGACGGCGAAGAGGACCGCGGGTTCGATCTGCTGGAGGCGGTCGAGGACGCTGCGGGCGCCGAAGTCGGGGGCGCAGCTCGTCCAGACGGCGCCGACGGCGGCGGTGGCGAGCAGTGCGACGGCGGCCTGCGGGATGTTCGGCAGGTAGGCGCTGACCCGGTCGCCGGGGCGGACGCCGCGGGCGCGCAGGGCGGCGGCCAGCGAGCCGACCTGGCGGCGCAGTTCGGACCAGCTGAGGGCGGCCGGCTGCTCGGTGGTCTCGTCCAGGTGGAGGATCGCCGGGCGGTCGGCGTTCGCCTCGTCCTCGGCGGCGCGCAGGGCGTGCTCGGCGTAGTTGAGGCGGGCGCCGGGGAACCAGCGGGCGCCGGGCATGGCCGGGTCGGCGAGGACGGCCTCGGGGGCCTCAGTGAAGCGGACGTCGAACCACTGCGTCACCGCGGTCCAGAAGCGGTCGAGGTCGGCGGTGGACCAGGCGTGCAGGTCCGCGTAGCGCTGGGCGGCCTGCTGGTCGTCGGCGGCCGGAGCGAGCGGGGCGGCCGGGGCTCCGTGGTGTTGGGCGGCCCAGGCCTGGAAGGCGACCAGGCTGGTGGCGGCGGCGCGAGCGGGGTTGGGGCGCCAGAGCGGCTGGTCCTGGGTTGGGGTGCTCACGGTGGTGGTCTCCCGGCCGGTGGTGGGGACGGGTGAGCTCGTGGCCAACCCGTCCGGTTGGGCTGTCGGTGCAGACCATGCCATGCGAGCGGCCGCTGCGCCAGGGTCGGCCGGGCGTTGCGCCACCCCTCGGCGGGCCGCCCCTCAGCGGGGGGTGAACTCGCCGTCGAACCAGCGGCGCAGGATGCCGTTGTGGAAGTCCCAGACCAGCGCGGTGTCGGCGGTGGCGAGCAGCCAGCCCTCGGTCTCGTCGGTGGGGAGGGAGGGCGGGAGTTCGGCGAGCGGGCGGGCGGGGAGGAGTCCGCAGAGCATGATGAAGCGGCCGTTGGGGTCGGAGGCCGTGTGGATCAGGCGGACGTCGGCGGCGTCGGCCAGGATGCCGGTCTCCTCGGCGAGTTCGCGCACGCAGGCCTGCTGCCAGCTCTCGCCGAAGTCCATGTAGCCGCCGGGGAAGGCGAGTTCGCCGTAGCCGGGTTCGATGGTGCGACGGATGACGACCAGGGCCGGCTCGGCGTCGGGCCGGGTGACGGGCAGGACGGTGACGGCGACGGGCAGCGGGTTGCGGTAGCTGATCTCGGCGCAGCCGGGGCAGGTGCGGGGCCAGCCGTCGGTGCCGGGCGCGTACGGCGTGCCGCAGAAGTGGCAGTGGGAGAACGGCCGGTGGGTGGTGCGGGTCGCTTCGTCGGTGGTCATGGGCGGATGGTAGCCCGGGGCTCAGCGGGGCCGGTCGTCGGTGGCGGGTGCGCCGGGGCCCGGGCCGTCCTCGCGGGCGGGGCGGAGCAGGGCGGGGTGCAGCAGTCGGGCGCCGCCGGCGTGGTAGGTGCGGGCGCGGGGGCCGCCGCGGGCGCCGCCGCGCTGGGTGGTGGTGCCGGTGCTCTCGACGAAGCCGGGGGCGGAGAGGACCTTGCGGTGGAAGTTGCCGGGGTGGAGCTTCTCGTCCCAGACGGCCTCGTAGACGGCGCGGAGGTCGGGGATGGTGAAGTCGTGGGGCAGGAAGGCGGTGGCGAGCGGGCTGTACTCCAGCTTGGCGCGCACCCGGTCGAGGCCGTCGGCCAGGATGCGGGCGTGGTCGAAGGCGAGCCGGATCGGCTGCGGTGCGACCGGCGGGGGGCCGGTGTGCCCGTCGACGCCACCCCCGTGGGGGGCGGCGGGGCCACCGGCGGC
>NZ_JBHZCY010000162.1:6258-19666 GCF_042786665.1 Kitasatospora sp. NPDC059146
GGGGGGTGGACGCCGTCGCGGCCCGGCGGCGGTGGGCGGGGCGGGGGGGCGGGGGGGGCGGGGCGGCGCCCCCCGGGCTCGGCGGCGGGCACACCGGCGGCTGGGGCGCGGTCCGGGGGCCGCGGGGCCGGGTCGAGATCGGCCACCGGGTGCCAGGCGGCGGCCGCGGCGTCCGTGCCGGCCTGCGGGTCGGGCAGGTCCGGGGCGAAGGCCAGGTAGGCGACGGAGACGACGTGCATCCGCGGGTCCCGCTCGGGGGCGCCGTAGGTGCCGAGTTGTTCGAGGTGCAGGCGGCAGAGCGCGGCCTCGGCCTCGGAGACGCCCTGGAGGCCCGTCTCCTCGGCGAGTTCGCGGGCGGCGGCCTCGTCGAGGCCCTCCTCCCCCGCCCGCAGGAAGCCCCCGGGCAGCGCCCAGCAGCCTTGGTAGGGCGGGGCGCCGCGCTCGACCAGCAGCACGTGCAGCCGGCCGCCGCGCAGCGTCAGGGCCACCACGTCGACGGTGACGGCGATCGGGGCGTAGGCGCGCGGGTCGTACGCGGCGAGCCACTCCTGCTCGGCCGTGGGCCCGGCGGCGGGCTGGGGGGACGCGTCGTCCGCTGCCATCGCCGGCTCCTCTCCGCGCCCCTGGGGCACCGGGTGCTGTCGTTCTCGGGATGAGCACAACGTAACGACTCCGTTCCCCGGCGGCAAACGGTTTTCCCGGTCGGCGGGGGGCTCCGGCTTCTAGGCTGTGACCAGGAACGACCGCGCCCGAGGAGACCGAGATGCCCACTGCTCCCCCGCCGGACTTCGCCACGGCACTGGCGGCCGGCCCGCTGGTCCTGGACGGCGGGATGTCCAACCAGTTGGCCTCCGCGGGGCACGACCTGTCGGACGCGCTGTGGTCGGCGCGGCTGCTCGCGGACGACCCGGACGCCGTGGTGGCGGCGCACCGGGCGTACTTCGCGGCGGGGGCCGACGTCGCGATCACGGCGAGCTACCAGGCGAGCTTCGCGGGCTTCGCCCGGCGCGGGGTGGGGCACGCGGCGGCGGCCCGGTTGCTGGCGAGCAGTGTGGAGCTGGCCCGGGAGGCGGCGCGGGCCGAGCCGGGCGGCCGGCGGCGCTGGGTGGCGGCCTCGGTCGGCCCGTACGGGGCGGTGCTGGCGGACGGTTCGGAGTACCGGGGCCGGTACGGGCTGGACCACGCGGAGCTGGTGGCGTTCCACCGGCCCCGGCTGGAGGTGCTGGCGGCGGCCCGGCCGGACGTGCTGGCGCTGGAGACGGTGCCGGACGCGGACGAGGCGCGGGCGCTGCTGGAGCTGGTGCGCGGGCTGGGGGTGCCGGCCTGGCTGTCGTACAGCGTGGCGGACGGCCGGACCAGGGCCGGGCAGCCCTTGGAGGAGGCGTTCGCGCTGGCCGCGGAGGTGGACGAGGTGCTGGCGGTGGGTGTGAACTGCTGCACTCCGCGGGACGCGGACCTGGCGGTGGCGGTGGCCGCGGAGGTGACCGGGAAGCCGGTGGTGGTCTACCCGAACAGCGGGGAGCACTGGGACCCGGACCGCCGGGACTGGCGCGGGGAGCCGACCTTCCGCTCGGCGCGGGTGGGCGGCTGGCTGGCGGACGGCGCGCGGCTGGTCGGCGGCTGCTGCCGGGTCGGCACCGACGGGATCGCCGCGCTGGCGGCCGAGGTGTCGGTGCGGCGCGGGCTGCTCAGCGGGGTGGAAGGGTAGCGGGCGCGGAAGGTTAACACCGGGTCGAGCGCGGGTTACCGAGGGGGAAGGTGCACGGACGGACGGCGGCCTGGCAGACTCGTCCCGTCACCACTGCGGTCGACAATGTCGACCGCCTGTCGTCCGGAGGTATCCATGCCCGGCCCGATCCAGTCGCTCTCCCGGGCCGCCGCGATCATGCGCCTGCTGGCCGGCGGCGAGCGCCGCCTGGGGCTGTCCGAGGTCGCGACGGCACTGGACCTCGCCAAGGGCACCGCGCACGGCATCCTGCGCACGCTGCAGCAGGAGGGGTTCGTCGAGCAGGACCCGGAGAGCGGCAAGTACCAGCTGGGCGCCGAGCTGCTGCGGCTGGGACAGAGCTACCTGGACGTGCACGAGCTGCGGGCGCGGGCGCTGGTCTGGGCGGACGACCTGGCCCGGGCGGCCGGGGAGACCGTCTACCTGGGGGTGCTGCACCAGCAGGGCGTGCTGATCGTGCACCACGTGTTCCGGCCCGACGACACCCGGCAGGTGCTGGAGGTCGGCTCGATGCAGCCGCTGCACAGCACCGCGATCGGCAAGGTCCTGGTGGCCTACGACCCGGTCGCGCGCGGGGAGTTGGGCGACGGTCCGTACGAGTCGTACACCGTGCGGACGCTGACCGAGGCGAGCGACCTGGACGCCGAGTGCGCGCTGATCCGCGAGCGCGGCTGGGCGGACTCGATCGAGGAGACCTGGGACGGCGTGGCCTCGATCGCGGCGCTGATCCAGGACCGGCGGCGCAACCCGGTGGGCGCGGTGTGCATCAACGGGCCGGTCGAGCGGGTCTGCGAGGACGGCTTCGTGAAGCCCTCGCTGGTGGCCTCGGTGCGCAGCGCGGCGCGGGCGATCTCCCGCGACCTGGGCGCCGGGCGGTTCTGAGCAACGCGGTCGATTCGTCACGCTGAGGCGCGGACGGGCGGTGAGCCTGTCCGCGCCTTGGCGTTTTGCCCCGATTCGGGCCGCTCCGCTGGGTAACTTCGGGGAACCTTCCGAGGGAAGGGTCACAGCTGCGTAACCCCGCCTTGACGCGGGGCCGACCTGGGGAGGAAGCTTCCGCATGACGGTCGACATTGTCGAACGATGGCCGGGAAGATCACTCCCACGGCGCGCTCACCCGCACAGGGATCCACCGGCCACCTGCCCCCACCCGCACTTCGGGCCATGACAAGGGAGTCTTTGTGTCCGCCATCTCCAACGGCGACGTCTTCGTCGGCGAAACCCTCGGCACCGCCGCCCTGATACTCCTCGGCGGCGGCGTCTGCGCCGCCGTGACCCTCAAGAAGTCGAAGGCCTTCAACGCCGGCTGGCTGGCGATCACCTTCGGCTGGGGCTTCGCGGTCCTCATCGCCGCCTACATGACCGGGGCCAAGTCCGGCGCCCACCTCAACCCGGCCGTCACCATCGCCATCGCCGTCAAGACCGGCGAGTGGAGCCAGGTGCCGCTCTACATCGGCTCCCAGCTGCTCGGCGCGATCATCGGCGCCGTCATGGTCTGGCTCGCCTACCTCGGCCAGTTCCAGGCCAACACCGAGCCCACCCTCGGCATCTTCTCGACCGGGCCCGAGATCCGGAACCCGCTCCAGAACGTGATCACCGAGGTCATCGGCACCTTCGTGCTCTGCATGGCGATCCTCACCCTCGGCACCACCAAGGGCCTGGGCGACAGCGGCATGGGCACCCTGATCGTCGCCCTCACCGTCGTGGGCATCGGCCTCTCCCTCGGTGGCCCGACCGGCTACGCGATCAACCCGGCCCGCGACCTCGGCCCGCGCATCGCCCACACCTTCCTGCCGATCCCGAACAAGGGCGGCTCGGACTGGTCGTACGCCTGGATCCCGGTCGTCGGCCCGATCCTGGGCGGCCTCGCGGCCGGCGGCGTCTACAACGCCCTGTTCTAAAGGCCCGGTTGGAAACCGCCGAGCACGGGGACTGACCGGACGTACGGGTAACGAACGTCCGTGTCAGGCCCACCCACCCCGTAACCCCCGAACTTGAGCCGAGGACCCTCCACATGACCTCCACCGGTAACTACATCGCCGCGATCGACCAGGGCACCACCTCCAGCCGCTGCATCATCTTCGGCGCCGACGGCCGGATCGTCTCCGTCGACCAGCAGGAGCACCGGCAGATCTTCCCCCAGCCCGGCTACGTCGAGCACGACGCCGCCGAGATCTGGACCCGGGTGCAGTCGGTCGTCCGCGGTGCGCTGGAGAAGGCCGGCCTGACCAAGGACGACATCCGCGCGATCGGCATCACCAACCAGCGCGAGACCACCGTCCTGTGGGACAAGAACACCGGTGAGCCGGTGCACAACGCGCTGGTGTGGCAGGACACCCGCACCGAGGCGCTCTGCCGCGAGCTGGGCCGCAACGTCGGCCAGGACCGCTTCCGCCGCGAGACCGGCCTCCCGCTGGCCAGCTACTTCGCCGGCCCGAAGATCCGCTGGCTGCTGGACAACGTCGAGGGCCTGCGCGAGCGCGCCGAGGCCGGCGACATCCTGTTCGGCACCATGGACACCTGGGTGATCTGGAACCTCACCGGCGGTGTGAACGGCGGCAAGCACGTCACCGACGTGACCAACGCCAGCCGCACCATGCTGATGAACCTGAACACCCTGGCGTGGGACGAGAAGATCGCCGACTCGATGGGCGTGCCGCTGACCGTCCTCCCGGAGATCCGCTCCTCCGCCGAGGTCTACGGCGAGGCCGTCGGCGACCTGGCCGGCGTCCCGGTCGCCGCCGCGCTCGGCGACCAGCAGGCCGCCCTGTTCGGCCAGACCTGCTTCAACGAGGGCGAGGCCAAGTCGACCTACGGCACCGGCACCTTCCTCCTGCTGAACACCGGCGAGAAGATCGTCAACTCGTACCACGGCCTGCTGACCACGGTCGGCTACCGGATCGGCGACCAGGCCCCGGTCTACGCGCTGGAGGGCTCGATCGCCGTCACCGGCTCGCTCGTCCAGTGGCTGCGCGACCAGCTCGGCATCATCTCCACCGCCGCCGAGATCGAGACCCTCGCCAACACCGTCGAGGACAACGGCGGCGCCTACTTCGTCCCGGCCTTCTCCGGCCTGTTCGCCCCGTACTGGCGCTCCGACGCCCGCGGTGTGATCGCCGGTCTGACCCGGTACGTCACCAAGGGCCACCTGGCCCGGGCCGTCCTGGAGGCCACCGCCTGGCAGACCCGCGAGGTCGTCGACGCCATGCAGAAGGACTCCGGGGTCGAGCTCACCGCCCTCAAGGTCGACGGCGGCATGACCAGCAACAACCTGCTCATGCAGAACATCGCCGACGTCCTGGACGCCCCGGTCGAGCGCCCCTACGTGGCCGAGACCACCGCCCTCGGCGCCGCCTACGCGGCCGGTCTCGCCGTCGGCTTCTGGAACGACCTCGACACCCTGCGGGCCAACTGGCACCGCGCCGCCGAGTGGACCCCGCGCATGGACGAGGACACCCGGGAGCGCGAGTACAAGAAGTGGCTCAAGGCCGTGGAGCGCACCATGGGCTGGGTGGAGGAGGAAGAGACCAACTGACCGACCCGCCGGTCGGGGCCCCGTGCCCCGGCCGGCCGCCCGCTGTTCCGGCACCGGGCGCAACCGTGTTCCACCGGCCCGCCGCACCGGGCCGACCGGCCTCTCCAGCAGGGGCCGCACCGCACCCGAGAGGAGTAACGGCGCAGCCGGAACAGCGCGCCGTACACAACCACCATGGCAACCATCCCGACCCTGGGCGCCGAGCGCACCGCCGGCCGCACCGCTTCCCGCGCCGAGACCCGTGAGCTGCTCGGCAAGGCCACCTACGACCTGCTGGTGATCGGGGGCGGCATCCTCGGCACGGCCGTCGCCTGGACCGCGTCCCAGGCCGGCCTGAAGGTCGCCATGGTCGACGCCGGCGACTTCGCCGGCGCCACCTCCAGCGCCTCCTCCAAGCTCGTCCACGGCGGTCTGCGCTACCTGCAGACCGGCGCGGTCAAGCTCGTCGCCGAGAACCACAAGGAGCGCCGCGCGCTCTCCACCGACGTGGCCCCGCACCTGGTCAACCCGCTGACCTTCTTCGTGCCGGTCTACAAGGGCGGCCCGCACGGCGCGGCCAAGCTCGGCGCCGGCGTGTTCCTCTACTCGGCGCTGTCCGCCTTCCGCGACGGCATGGGCCGGGTCTCCACCGCCGCGCACGCCGCCCAGCAGGTGCCCGCGCTGCGCACCGAGGGCCTGCGCTCGGTGGCCGTCTACGGCGACCACCAGATGAACGACTCGCGCGTCGCGGTGATGACCGTGCGCGCCGCCGTCGACGCCGGCGCCGTGGTCCTCAACCACGCCGAGGTCACCGGTCTGCGCTTCACCGGCGGCCGGGTCACCGGCGCCGAGCTGCGCGACCGCCTGGACGGCAGCGAGTTCGGCGTGAACGCCCGCCTGGTGCTCAACGCCACCGGCCCGTGGGTCGACCACCTGCGCACGATGGAGGACGCCGGCGCCGCGCCGTCGATCCGCCTCTCCAAGGGCGCCCACGTCGTCGTCAAGCGCCGCTCGCCGTGGCGCGCCGCGCTGACCATCCCGATCGACAAGTACCGCGTCTCCTTCGCCATCCCGTGGGAGGACCACGTCCTCCTCGGCACCACCGACGAGGAGTACACCGGCGACCCGAAGGACGTCCGGGCCACCGAGGCGGACATCGACCAGATCATGGGCGAGGCCGCGCACGCGATCCGCGACGAGCACCTCGACCGCGACCTGATCACCTACTCCTTCGCCGGCCTGCGCGTGCTGCCCGGCGGCCCGGGTGACACCGCCGCCGCCAAGCGCGAGACCGTCGTCACCGAGGGCCGCGGCGGCATGCTGTCGGTCTCCGGCGGCAAGTGGACCACCTACCGGCACATCGGCCGCGCGGTGCTGGAGAAGCTGGCCCACGTGCCCGGCACCGGCCTCGCCGAGGACATGTCCCCGATCGCCCCGACCGTCCCGCTGCCGGGCGTCGGCGCGCCGAACGCCGTCGCGCACCGGCTGCTGATCGACCGCGAGCCGGGCTCGCGGATGGAGCCGCTGGTCGCCAAGCACCTGGCCAGCCACTACGGCACCCTGTCCTTCGACATCGCCCGCATGATCGACGAGAACCCGGAGCTCGGCCGGCCGATCCACGCCGACGGCCCGGACGTCTGGGCGCAGGTCGCCTACGCGGCCGACAACGAGTGGGCGTACACCACGGACGACGTGCTGCGCCGCCGCACCACCATGACGGTGCGCGGGCTGGACACCCCGGAGATCCGGGACGAGGTCGAGGCCTTCCTCGCGAAGCGTGGGAACAAGTAGGCACAGCCTCGCGAAGCGTGGGAACAAGTAGGCACAGCCTCGCGAAGCGCGGGAACAAGTAGACGCGTAACTGCGGTACGGCGGGCGGGCGTTCGGGGTTTCCCCGGGCGCCCGCCCGCGTCTTCACACCACGGCGCCCGCCCTGACCACGTGCCGGAGGTGCCGCTCCGGGCGGGTCAGCACGGTGAGGTCGGCCAGCGGGTCGCCGTCGACGACCAGCAGGTCCGCGTGCGCGCCCGGGGCGAGGGTGCCGATCTCCCCCGCCAGGCCGAGCAGCCGGGCCGCCGTGGTGGTCGCCGAGCGGAGCACGTCGAGGGCCGGCTGGACCTGGGCGCGCAGGGTGAACTCCTCCAGCTGGGCGTGGTGCAGCGGGCCGAGCAGGTCGCTGCCGTAGACCAGGTTGACGCCCGCGCGGTGGGCGAGCTCCAGGGCCTCCAGGCCGCGGTCGCGGACCTCGGCGAGCTTGGCCAGTGAGGCCGGCGGCAGGCCGGAGGCGGCGCCGAGCTTCGCGGTCCGCTCGTAGGCGACCAGGGTGGGGACCAGGAAGGCGTCCTTCTCCAGCAGCAGCGCGACGGTGGTGCCGTCCAGCAGGTTGCCGTGTTCGACGCAGCGCACGCCGGCCCGCAGGGCGCGGTCGATCGCGCGCGGGTGGTAGGCGTGCACGGTGACGTAGCGGTTGTGGTTCTCGGCCTCCTCGACGGCCGCCCGGATCTCCTCCTCGCTGTACTGGACCGCGGCGATCTCGTCGTGCGGGGAGGCGACGCCGCCGGAGAGCAGCACCTTGAGGTGCCGGGCGCCCTTGCGGAACTCGTCCCGGGCGGCGGCGCGCACCGCGTCCACGCCGTCGGCGATCCGGCCGAAGTGGGGGCGGGCCTCGCAGCAGGGCAGCGAGTCGTCGCCGAGCGGGCGCAGGTCGCCGTGGCCGCCGGTCTGGGAGAGCGCCTTGCCGCCGTGCAGCAGGCGCGGACCGGGGACGAGGCCCTCGGCCAGGGCGCGGGCCATGCCGTGGTCGGCGCCGCCGACGTCGCGGACGGTGGTGAAGCCGCGGCGCAGCATCCGTTCGGCCTCGGCCAGGGCGCGGACGGTGGCGTAGCCGGGCGTCCAGTTCGCGACGTCACGCAGGTCGAGCGAGGTGACCAGCAGGTGGACGTGGGCGTCGATCAGGCCGGGCAGCACGGTGGCGCCCCGTGCGTCCAGGACCCGGACCGCTTCGGTGGCGGCCGGCGGGCGGCCGGTGCCGGTGGCGGTGATCCGGCCGTCGGCGGCCTCCAGCCAGCCGGGGTCGGTGCGGGTGCCGTCCTCGGGGTGGAGCAGGTGGGCGTTGGTGATCAGCAGGCGGGTCATGTCCGGCTCCTTCGGCCGCGCGTGGTTCAGTACGGCTCGTATTGAATACGACTCGTACTGAATACACCATGTATCGTGCTGCTGTGAACCCACCCCCCACCGAAGCCGCCGCTCCCCGACCGCCCCGGCGGCGCGTCCACACCCGGGCCCGACTGCTCGCCGCGGCGAGCGAGCTGTTCCTCTCCGTCGGCTTCGCGCGGACGAGCATCGAGGACGTCTGCGCCGCCGCCGGGTACACCCGCGGGGCCTTCTACTCGAACTTCGCCGGCAAGGAGGACCTGCTGCTGGCCCTCTTCGACGACCAGGCCGCCCGGCGGATCACCGAGCTGGAGCGGCTCGCCGCCGCCTGCGAGGCGCTCGCGCCGCCGGAGCGGGCCCGGCTGCTGGTCGAGGCGCTGCTGCGGGTCGAGCCGGCGGAGAGCGGGTGGATCCTGCTGTTCCTGGAGTTCCGGCTGGTCGCGGCCCGGTCCGCGGAGCTGGCCGAACAGCTCGCCGCGCACGACCGGACGGTGGCGCGGGCGCTGGCCGACGTTCTGGAACGGGTGCTGCCCGAGCTGGTGCCGGCCGGAGCCGGGGCCGGGCGGACGGCGGCGGTCGTGCTGGCGGCGCGCGAGGGGGTGCTGGCCCGTACGGCGGCCGGCGGCGCGGCGGCCGAGGAGCTGCTGGCGGCCACCACGGCCGTGCTCTCGGGGCTGCTCGGGCACTGACCGCGAACGCCGCAGGGGCGGCACCCGTACGGTACGGGTGCCGCCCCTGCGGGCGAAGGTGCGCCGGGCGCGCTAGATGATCAGGCTCAGCGGCATGATCAGGGCGATCGCGACCACCGAGATCACCGTCTCCATCACCGACCAGGACTTGAGCGTCTGCCCGACGCTCATCCCGAAGTACTCCTTCACCAGCCAGAAGCCGGCGTCGTTGACGTGCGACAGGAACAGCGAGCCGGCCCCGATCGCGAGCACCAGCAGGGCCGCGTGGGTCGAGGACATGTTCGCGGCGAGCGGCGACACGATGCCGGCCGCGGTGATGGTGGCGACCGTCGCCGAGCCGGTGGCCAGGCGGATCAGCACGGCGATCAGCCAGCCCAGCAGCAGCGCGGAGATGTGCCACTTGCCGGACCACTCGCTCACCGCGTTGCCGACGCCCACGTCGATCAGGGTCTGCTTGAAGCCGCCGCCGGCGCCGACGATGAACACGATCCCGGCGATCGGGCCGAGCGACTTGCCGACGGTGTCGGAGATCCGGGCCCGGTCGAAGCCGGCCGCCCTGCCGAGGGTCAGCATGGCGAGCAGGGTCGCGGCGAGCAGGGCGATCAGCGGGGAGCCGATGAAGTCGAAGACCCGCTGGCCGACCGCCTTCGGGTCGTCGATCACCACGTCGGCCAGGGCCTTGCCGAGCATCAGCACGACGGGCAGCAGGATGGTCGCCATCACCGCGCCGAACGACGGGGTGCGCTCGGACCTGGTGGTCTCCTCGGGGGCCGTGGCGGCCGGGACCTCCAGCGGGCCCACCCAGCGCTCGGCGACCCGGGCGAACAGCGGGCCGGCGATGATCAGGGTCGGGACGGCGATCAGCAGGCCGAGCGCCAGGGTGATGCCGAGGTCGGCCTTGAGCGCGTCGACCGCGACCAGCGGGCCCGGGTGCGGGGGCACCAGGCCGTGCAGCACCGACAGGCCGGCCAGGGCCGGGATGCCGACCCGCATCAGCGGCACGTTGCCGCGGCGGGCGACCAGCAGCACGATCGGGATCAGCAGGACGACGCCGACCTCGAAGAACAGCGGCAGGCCGAGCACGGCGGCGATCAGCGCCATCGCCCAGGGCAGCGCCTTGTTGCCGGTCCGGGACAGCACGGTGTCCGCGATGATGTTGGCGCCGCCCGAGTCCGCGAGCAGCTTGCCGAGCATCGCGCCCAGGCCGATCAGCAGACCGACGCTGGCCACGGTGGAACCGAAGCCCGTGGAGAAGCTGCTCAGCAGCTTGTCGAAGGGGGCGCCCGCGACGGCGGCCAGCAGGCCGGAGCCGAGCGTGAGGGCGAGGAACGGGTGCAGTTTCAGCTTGGTGATCAGCAGGACGATCGCGCCGATGCTGAGCAGCACCGCGATCAGCAGCTGGGAGTCGCTGCCGGTGTGCGGCAGGGCCGGTGGGGCGGCCGCCAGGAGGGTGGGGGCAATACTCACGCGAGGTCTCCATTGACGGGCCGCAGCAGCGCCACGGCCATCTCGACGAGTTCTTCGGGGGACGGGCCCACGTCCAGGACGGCGCCGCGCTCGTCCGCACCCAGGGGCTCCAGGGTGGCGTACTGGGATCCGAGCAGCGACGACGGCATGAAGTGGCCGGTGCGGTGGGAGAGCCGGTCCTCGACCAGCTCGTGACCGCCGCTGAGGTGCAGGAAGAAGGCGCCCGGGGCGGCCGCGCGCAGGATGTCGCGGTAGCCGTGCTTCAACGCCGAGCAGGTGACCACGCCGCCGGTGCCGGACTCGGTGCGCTCCCCGAGCCAGGCGCCGATGGCGCGCAGCCAGGGTTCCCGGTCCCGGTCGTCCAGCGGCGTGCCGGCGGACATCTTGGCGATGTTGGCCAGCGGGTGGAACTCGTCCGCCTCGGCGAAGGGGAGATCGAGGCGGTCGGCCAGGAGGCGGGCCAGGGTGGTCTTGCCGACACCGGAGACGCCCATCACCACGACGGTGAGGGGGGTGCCCGGGAGGGCGCGGTTCTCGACGTTGAGAGCCATCGGTGGTGCTCCTTCGTTGCAGGCCGCCACTATCGCCTCAAAGATATGACGTATTCAAGTACCGGAAACCAAATCGTCATACTTTTAGAGTGTGGGGTAGGTCGCAGGGCGGTGCGCGCCGCGCGGGGGCGGCCGTCTACCCTGGGCGGATGGAGATCCAGGGGCTGCCCGGCCGGGTGCTTGACGAGCTCGGGCCGGCGATCGCGTCCGGGGAGCTCCCCGAGGGCGCGGTGCTGCGCGCGGAGGACCTGGAGGAACGGTTCGGGGTGTCCCGGACGGTCGTCCGGGAGGCGGTGCGCGTCCTGGAGGGGATGCGCCTGGTGGCGTCCCGCCGACGGGTCGGGATCACCGTCCAGCCGAAGTCGGTCTGGGACGTCTTCGACCCCATGGTGATCCGCTGGCGACTGGCCGGCGCCGACCGGCCCGCCCAACTGCGCTCGCTCGGCTCCCTGCGGGTGGCCGTCGAACCGGCCGCGGCCGCGCTCGCCGCGAGCCACGCCAGCGACGACGACCGGCGCGAACTCAGCTCGCTGGCCGTGGAGTTGACGGTCGCCGCCCGGGAGGCCGACCTCACCACCTTCCTCGGGTACGACATCGCCTTCCACGCCCTCGTGCTGCGCGCCTCCGGGAACGAGATGTTCGCCCACCTCGGCGACACCGTCGGGGCGGTGCTCACCGGCCGGACCGAGTACCATCTGATGCCCCATCAGCCCGAGCCGTACGCGATCAGGCTGCACCGGGAGGTCGCCGACGCGATCTGCGGCGGCGACGCCGCGCACGCCGAACGGGCGATGCGGACGATCGTCACCGGCGCCCTGGAGGAGCTCGACCAGCAGTTGGGGTGAGCTCCCGCCGCCGCCTGCCCGGATGGCACGGTTTGACGGCAGTTCGGTGGATTCGGACGCATGGTCCGGGTTCGGCGGGGGCAGAGTGAGGTGAAGGGGGCGCAATTCGTGTGCGCCCGTTCCCCGTTCCAACACCGGATCCGCGCCTGGGGGTCGCCCGATGTCCGCGCCACGCCGTCGCCGCCGCCTGCCCGACGAAGTGCGCTCCGCCGCAGTCCGGGCGGTGCTCTGCCTCTCCTTCACGCTGGTGGGCGTGGTCGTCGCGACCCTGGCCTCGTACGCGGGCAGTTGGCTGATGACACCCGCACTGATGGCGATGGGGCTGGGGGTGTTCGGCACGATGTGGTGCCTGCTGGAGATCCTGATCTCCCGCCAGGTGGCCGCCCAGCGGATGCGCGGGCCGAACTCCGCGCACCCGATGGCGGGCAGCCGGGCCGCCCCCGAACCGCTGGCGCCCCGCCCGTTCCCCCGGCCGGGCAGCGCGCCGCAGCAGCCCTACCGGTCGCAGCAACCTCCGCAGTCGCCGCAGCATCCGCAGGCGCAGGCGCCGACCACGTGGCCGGGCGGTGGCCGACGGACCGTCAGATGACGATCCGGTAGTGGGTGGTGAGCCGGGAGTCCCCGTCCAGGACGTGGAAGGCGAGCATCGGCGGGTGGTCGAAGGTAATGCCGCGGCCGCCCTCGCAGGGCAGGGTGGTGGTGGACACCACGCCGGGCGCGACCAGCACCGGAAGGCCCGCGAAGGTGGTCGCGGCGGGGGTGTGGGAGTGGCCGCAGAGCAGGGCGGCCACCCGGGGGTGGCGGCGGAGCACCCGTGCGAGCCGGACCTCGCCGTACTGGCGGATCCGGTCCACGCTCGGGATGTGCAGCTCGACCGGCGGGTGGTGGAAGGCCACCAGGGCCGGCGACTCCTGCTCTCCGGAGGCGAGTCGGTCGTCCAGCCAGTCGAGGGTGGCGTCCGCCAGCAGGCCGTCGTGCTGCCCGGGTATCGAGGAGTCGAGCATCAGCACGTCGACGCCGGGCAGCCGGTGCAGCCGGTTGACCGGGTCCGTCGACGGCGCCTCGCCGAGCAGCACCTCCCGGTACGGCTCCCGGACGTCGTGGTTGCCGGGGCAGGTGAGCACCGGGTGCCGGGACGCCAGCACCTCGGCGACCTGGCGGTACTCCTCGGGCGAGCCGTGGTCGGCGAGGTCGCCGGTGACCAGCACCGCGTCCAGCGGGCCGGGCAGGGCGTCGAGGTACGCCATCACCTGCTCGGCCCGCCGCCGGGCGCGCTTGCCGCCGTCCCGACGGTGGACCTGGCCGAGGTGGATGTCACTGAGGTGCGCGATCGTCAGCATGGCGGTCACGCTATACGGCCTGCCGCCGAACTCCCGTCGTTCGCCCGGAGGGCGGGCGGGGCGGCGTTGGGGTGCGTGCATCGCAAGGCGGAGGAGGGAGCCCAATGCAGCGCATTGGCGACC
>NZ_JBHZCY010000163.1:0-19557 GCF_042786665.1 Kitasatospora sp. NPDC059146
GTCGTCCGACAACACCAACTCGACCTTTGGTCGACCCGTCCGCACCATAGGATCAGTCTATATTTATGAATGAAATTCCAGACTCAGGACACTAGAGTTGAACTGAAATTGGCGAGCCTGTCGGCCTCGCGTAGATGGGCGAGCCACCGACACATCCTGTGTGGCCGACCACTGACACTGCTAGTCGTAACTGGGTCTCCGGTGGTCGTGGCTCTGCCACTGACTGACGCCCTGCTGGGCTGTCCTCGGGTTGTTCTGTCCGGCTGCCGGGGCCCGTTCCCATGGCCCCGGCCGGGCGGAGCATGACCTTATAGGAGCCTGGCCAGAGGCCCCCTCAGTGTCCTGTCTGCCCCACCCGACCGGAGGCCGCCTCCGGCTAGGAAGGCAGTACCAGCATGACAGGACCAAGCACCCCGGACACCACGGATCACACAGTGTTCGGCGGGGTGGACTCCCACGCCGACACCGTCCACCTCGCGATCATCACCGACCACGGCGGCCACCTCGCCGACGCCGAGTTCCCCACCACCACCGCCGGCCACACAGCCGCGATCGCATTCCTGACCGCGCACGGGAGCGTGGCCGCGATCGGCGTGGAAGGCACCTCCTCCTACGGCGCCGGCTTCACCCGAGCCGCCCGCCAGGCCGGCCTGCCCGTGGTCGAGGTCAACCGGCCCGACCGGGCCGAGCGGCGCCGGACAGGCAAGTCCGACCCCATCGACGCCTACGCCGCCGCCCGCGCCGCCCTGTCCGGACGGGCTTCCAGTACCCCGAAGGACGAGAGCGTCGCCGGCCTGCGGGCCCTGCACAACGCGGCCCGCTCCGCCATCAAGGCCCGCACCGCGACCCTGAACCAGATCACCCATGCCCTCATCGCCGCGCCCGACGACATCCGCGCCAAGTACCTTGCCCCGCAAGGCGACAAACGGACCGAGACTCTCGCCCGGCCCCGCCCGACCGGCGACGGCGTCCGCGTCGCGATCCTGACCGCGCTCAGGACTCTCGCCAAACGCGTCAAGGCCCTGACCGAGGAGCACGAGACCCTCACCGCCGCCGTCGACGCCCTGGTCACCGAGCTCAACCCCGGCCTGCGCGCGACCTACGGAGTCGGCCCCGACACCGCCGCCCAACTGCTGATCACCGCGGGCGGCAACCCCGATCGGCTCCGAAGCGAGGCGTCCTTCGCCGCGCTCTGCGGTGTCGCCCCCGTCCCCGCCTCCAGCGGGAAGACCAGCCGCCACCGCCTGTCCCGCGGCGGGGACCGAGGGGCCAACGCCGCCCTCTACCGCATCGCCCTCTGCCGGATGGCCGGTGACCAGCGCACCCGCGACTACGTCGCCCGCCAGAGCGAGGCCGGCCGCACGAAGAAGGAAATCGTCCGCCCGCTCAAACGTGCCGTCGCCCGGGGGATCTTCCGCTGCCTCACCACGACCGTCGCGGTCCCCGAGATCGCCGACCTCCGGCCGGCACGCCAAGCGAAGAACATCACCCTCACCGCCGTCGCCAACCACTTCGGCGTCTGGCCGGCGGTCATCTCCGGCATCGAACGCGGCACCCGCCGCGACGACACCCTCGCCACCGCCTACCGCGACTGGCTCACCACCGCTTGACAGCCCATAGGAGCATCAACCTGACGTCGTCCGACAGGGGTTCCACGTAGACACCTCACGGCGCCAAGCCGTCAAGCGGCGACTATCAGCGCTGTGGGGAAGGCGGTGTGTTCGTCGAACAGGCGGCGGTTCTTGAGGCAGTGGTAGAGCTGGCCGAGCATGCGGTTGAAGAGGTTGCGCTGGGCTGCGGCGTGCCAGTCGCCAGCGTCGTCGCGGCGGCGCCGGTAGTGGGTCTTGGCGCCGGGTGAGGCGGTGATTGCGGAGAAGGCCCAGAGGTAGCCGGCGTGGTTGGGCCGGTCGTTCTTCACCCAGCGGTGGGTGATGCTGGACTTCTTGCCGGAGGCGCGGGTGACCGGGGAGGCGCCGGCGTACGCCTTGAGGCCATCCCCGGAGTCGGAGCGGTCACCGCGCAGATCATCCTCGCCGAGATCGGCCTGGACATGAGCCGCTTCCCCAGCCCGGAGCACCTGGTCTCCTGGGCCAAGCTCTGCCCCCGGACCATCCAATCCGGGACGAAGAACACCACCGGCCCGGCGGGCCGGGGCAATCCCTGGCTCAAGGGCGCCCTGGGCGAAGCGGCCAACGCCGCCGCCCGCACGGACACCTTCCTCGGCTCGCGCTACCGCCGGATCGTCAAACGTTGGGACGCCAAGGCACTGGTCGCCGTCGCCCGCTCAATCCTCGTCATAGCCTGGCACCTGATCAACGACCCCGACGCCCGCTACCAGGACCTCGGCGCGGACTGGCACCAGCGCCACCTGAACAGCGCCCGCAAGACCCGCAACCTAATCCGCCAGCTCCAGGTCCTCGGCCACCAGGTCACCCTCGCCCCCGCCGCCTGACCGAACCCACTCACGCGTTCGTCCGTTCCGCTCCGCGCAACGGACGCTGCCGCCTGCCCGGCTGAGGTTCGATTTTCCGTTCAGTCAAGCTGAGGCGTCGGCGCGGTCCATCAGCCGCTCGACGACCTCGTCGACCAACACATCCTCGGCCGCCGAGGCGACCGGTTCCTTGTCTGCCGTGACTCGTCCGTCCCGCCTGGCCAAAGAACCCGAGGTCGAGTCCCCGGCCAGGCTGTCACATCACGTACTTACACGTTCTTTCAGACACGCTCGCTTCGGAGGAAGCCCGGCTGCGTGCCAGAACGGTGCTGTGGCTTCGGCTCATGTTCCCTGGAGGCGGGCCGCGGCGCTGCGGATGGAAGGGAGCCGGGCGTAAAGGTACTCACCCGGGCATCCGGTGTTGAAGGCGTCGAGGTGGCCCACGATGGTGTTGAAGCTGTGGACGGTGCCCTTCTTGTAGCGGCTGCTGTCGCTGGCGGAGACGAGTTCGCTGTGGCCGTCGGCGGGCTGGCCGGTGAGACCGAGTTTCCACGCGGCGATTTTCGCGAGGCTGTCCACCACCGGCTGGGGCGGGTTGTCGGAGGAGTAATTCCCGAGGGCCGCAACACCGGAGGAGTCGGTGTTGAAGCCGAGGGTGTGGGCGCCGAGTACGGGCTGGTCGACGCCGCCAGCGCGGCCCTCGTAGATGGTGCCGCACTTGTCGACGAGGAAGTTGTAGCCGATGTCTCGCCAGCCGTTGGTCCGCACGTGGTACTGGTACACCGCCCGGATCAATGCGGGTGCATCGCTGCAGGCGTAGTCGTTGCCGGTCTCGGTGTGGTGGACGAAGACCACGCGGACCGAGCCGGTATACCCGACTTCTGGTTCGCGCAGGGACTCGTCCGCGCCCCATCCCGCCCGGGTGACGATCTCGGGGCGCGCGGCGGTGCCGACGGAGGGCCCGGCCGGGCGCTCGGGAACCCTCCTGGCGGCGTCGGAGAGCGCTGGCTGGCCGGGGTCGACCAAATTTACTCGCAGTCCGCGCGGCAGTCCGCCGGGACCGGGGCGGACGTCGACCGCCACGCCGTCGCTGGGTCCGACCCACAACGGGGGGGTGGCACTGTGCGTGGGGACTTCGGGGCCGTCCTCGGACTCGGACTCCAGCGCGTGCCACTCGCTCCAGCGGTGTGTGGCGGCGTCGCGGGTGCGGACTCGCACGGAGCCTGCTGTGAGGGCGTTCTGCGGGCCGTCCCAGCTCACGCCGAGAAGTTCGAACGTGCAGGTGGCACGGGGCGCGAGAGTTCCGGTGGAGGAGATGTGCAGCGAGGTGACCGAGCCGCCTGCGGGTGAGGTGCACGGTGTTCGGGGCACCGGGCCGTCCGCGGAGGCCGAGGAGGGGACGGCCAGCAGGAGGGTGAAGGCGCCGAGGGCGGCGACGGTGGCATGGCGAAAACGCATGGGGCGCTCCTTTGGTGGGATGGGCAGGGGAGCGCGACGGGAGTATGCGCTGCCTTGACGCCGCGTCGTTTCAAAGCTGCCCGATTGTGTGCGGGGAGACATGTTGGACACCCGTCGTGTCACCCGAACGGGTTTGCGGCCGTGGGCGCGTGTGGTGGCCGCTCGCGGGGGCCGCGGGTGAGGCGGCGGAGCATGAGAGTGATGGCGCTCCAGGTGAGGTGGGCTTCTGCGTGGGCGGGCAGGCGTTCATAGTCGCGGCAGTTGTGGCGGGCGCGCATGAACCAGGCGGTTGGGTCGGCCGCGCGGCGAGGTGCCTGCCCGTGGCAGGTCCTTTTCCGCGCGGCCTCCCGCCGAACCGGACATGACGGTTTCCCTGTCATCCGGCTCTCCAGTGATCACGGCGTGAGTGATCGGGCCGTTCGCGCTTCGTGGATGCGGTCATGGCAGGCAGTGCAGGCCACGAGGGTCTTGCGCCGCCGGTCGAGCATGACGCGCGCCCAGTCGGACGGCGGCCATCCGGCACGGGCGAGGTCGGCGAGGGCCCGGACGTGATGCACCTGGACATCACCGGTGGCCCCGCAGACCTCGCATGTGTCCGCCAGGAGCCTGGTGATCAGCTCCTTCTGCGGATGGTCCACCCAGACAGGCCGACGGTCGATGACCTTCGCCGATCGCTGCTGCTGGAGAGGGATTCCACCGGACCGTGCCACCAGCGGCTGCCTGTTCTTCCGCTCGATGTGGGCCTCGAAGCAGACTCGGGGCCCATTGGGTGTGTCGATTCTGGCCTTGTGCTTGGCGGCCATCTTCGTCACGGTCGAACGGTGCTTGGCCGCAAGGGTCTTGAGCATGGATGTCTCCATGACCCATTGCAGGCGGTGCAGCCGGAAGACGTCTCCGGCGAGCAGGTAGTACTGGACGATGCCCCGGTAGACGGCCCCGAACGTGGCGACGATCGTGTGATCGCTGCCGTTGGTCAGTTCCGTTCGCTTCGCGGGCTTGCCGCGGGCGAGGTAGGGCTCGCACTTGGCCTTGATCACGTCCCTGGGAACGCGAAGGGCGATCTGACCGTTGACCCTGCGGTAGCGGCCGGTCTTCTTCGTGTCGTTGTGCTGGGTCGTGATCTCGTAGCCGAGAAACCGCGCCGCCCGGGTTCGAGCGTGGGTGACCAGCGTCTTCTCCCGGGAGAGTTCCAGCTTGAGTTCGTCACGCAGGAATTCCGCCAGGCGATGCTTGATCTGCTCGGCCTCGGCTTTCGGTCCGGTGAATCCGAGGATGTGGTCGTCTGCGTAGCGGACATAGCGAAGCCTGCGATATGACGGGTCGTTGGGATCCGCACTCGGCAGGCTCACCATTCGCTGACGCAGTGTCCGGGCCTGGGCCCGGTCGCCGCGCCGGCGGGCTTTCGCCAGCAGATTCTGCAACTCCAGGTAGGCCGGGTCACGGGCCCGGCGTTCTCCACGGGTGTAATCCGGGTCCCCACGAGGCTCTTCCAGCAGGCCGATGCATCAACGCTGCGACTGACGCCATCCGGACGCAACTCCCAGGCTGGAGGAACAGGATCCTCTCAGCACCGACGCTTGGAGTAGTCATGAACATCGTCCGTCGGCTCCACGAAGCCGGAATCACCAGCGAACACGCCTACGCGGCGGCCTTCGGGTCCGTCGGCCTCTCCCTGATCAGCTGGCTCGCGTCCATGCAGGCCGAACAGGCCGGCGTCGAACGGGCGGACCGATGGGGCATCTTCGTCGGTGAATGGGCACCCACCTTCTTCGGTCTCGGCCTCGCTCTCGCCGGGTACGAGAAGGACACCGCCGCCTCTGCCCCGGGCGCACGCAGCGGCTGGCTCGACCACCCGAGCGAGAACACAGGGTGACCCGACCTCGCCGGAGCCGACCCCGCAGCTGAGCCTGCGGGGCCGGCCGCACCGCTCCCTATGCGCCCGGAGCGTCCAGTTGTCGGCGTGCCCGCGAGGCCGCAGGGCGCGCGACAGCCGGACGCCCGCTGTGCGCCATGATGACCCGGGCGCGGGCCTTGCCCGACCACGGAGAACGAGGTCGGTTCTTTGGGCCCGTGCGACGGCCGGACAGTGAGTTGCCACGGACGGTCCGAGATGAACAGTGATCCGCTCAACCCATCGACAGTTCCGCGCTCGGGACTGTTCACACCTGAATCTGTGTCCTGGGCCGTCCACGCCGACCCGTCCATGGTTCTCGGCGGCTTGCGGGCCCTCTTTCTCCAGGCGCTCCACCCACTCGCGATGGCGGGCGTCGCACAGCACTCGGCGTTCCGTGAGGATCCGTGGGGCCGGCTCTACCGGACAGCCCACTTCATCGGTGCGGTCACCTACGGCACCGGCGGTGAGGTCCGCGAGGCCGTCGATCGGGTCCGCCGCGCCCACGTCCACGTCCGTGGCACCGATCCGCAGACGAGCGTGCCCTACCGAGCTGACGATCCTGACCTGCTGGTCTGGGTCCACTGCGCGGAGGTCGGCTCCTTCCTGGAAGCCGCCCGGCGCAGTGGGCTTGCCCTGAGCGCTGTTGAAGCCGACACCTACCTTGCCGAGCAGTCGCTGGTGGCGCGGCTGGTCGGCGTCCCCGAGGACTACCCGGTGCCCAGCAACACGGAGGACCTGGACTCCTACATGACTGCCGTCCGTCCGGTGCTGCGGGCGACCCCGGCCGCACGGGAGGCGATGCGCTTCGCCGCGCTGCCGCCGTTGCACGGCTGGGCCCTACTCGCGACTCCGCTCTGTCCTGCCTGGGCGACCTTGGTGGGCTGCGCGATCGGTCTACTTCCGTCCTGGGCCCGGCGGATGTACGGGCTACCTGGCTGGCCGGCAACGGATCACCTGGCCACCATGCAGGCCAAGCTGCTGCGGCAGACAGCCCTGAGACTGCCGTCGTCCTGGCGCGAAGGGCCCCACCTGACCGCTGCCCGCCGACGGCACGCCCCGGATCTGTGGACGGCAGCCGCTCCGAGCCCCCAGGGCAGTTGAGGCAACACGGCCAGGTCCGCCGCGAGCATCCGGCCCCACTCTGTCGTACCCGCGTACTCGGCAGCGAACGGGAGGCCCGATGTCGCGACCTTACTGGCCGCTACGGATCCGCCAGCGGCCCGCCGTGCCCGGCGCCGGGGTACTCCTGCCGCCCGGCGGCCGCTCGCGTGGCCTCGCACCGCACCGCCCCGCCGCACCGACCCGCCGGCCCTGCGCACGCTGCTGCTCGCCCGGGCCCTACGCGCTCCCCTCCCCGACGCCGCCGTATTGTCCGTCCGCTACCGCCATCGAGGCCGGAACGGGGCCGGTTATACCGACCCCGTCACCGACGCCCTCGAAGGACTCGCCCCACGCTCCGTTGCTCCCGGTTGGTCACTCCACGGGAGCCAGAGCCGCCATGGCCGCCGCTGGCGGCCTCCGTGGTCGGTGTCGTCGCACTGGCCCCCTGGTGCGCGCCTAATGATCCCGTGCACTGGCTCAGGGCCAAGCAGCTCCTTCTCCTGCACGGCCGGGCCGACCACGCCACCCCCAGCGGCAATGACATGGGAACTCGCCCGCCGCGCTGCCACTGCGGGGGCCGCCGTCGAGGCCGTACCCATGGCCCGGGGCGGCCACACGACGCCGCGCGGCGCACCCCAATGGCACCGGCCGACCGCTGAGTTCGCCTCCGCGGCCCTCGGCGTCGCATCACGCCCATGCCGCCGATACGGGTGACATCTCCTCCCGCTCCCCAACCGGCCGACGGTGGGAGGTGGCCAGAGAAGGCTTCGTCCACGAGCCGTGGCACGGCGGTGGACGCTGGGTGACCGGCTGCCTCCAGCGCGACCGCGCCCGGCTCGTGGCCGCGAACCGGCCCAGGAGATCGGGCGCGCGCCGACCATCCGCAAGGCCGTCCGCACCGAAGAAGGGGGTACAAGCCCGCTGACCGGGCAGGCAGAACTCGAAGGGAGAGCCGATGATCAGGGTGGAGCGCACCATGCTCGTCGACCGACCGGTGGGGGAGGTCATGCGCTACCTGGCGGACTTCGGGAACACACCGCAGTGGGACCCGGGGACCGAGAGCTGCACCCGCCTGGACCCCGGCCCCGTGGCGGAAGGGGCGCGCTGGCGCAACGTCTCACGGTTCCGGGGGCGGCGTACCGAACTCCTCTACCGCCTGGAGCACTACGGCCCCGAGCGGTTGGTATTCGTCGGCCACAACCGGACCGTCGAGGCCACCGACGACATCGCCATCCGGGCCTCCGAGGAACGCACGGTGGTCGTCTACCGGGCGTCACTGAGGTTCAACGGACTCGCACGTCTGGCCGCCCCCTTCCTCCGCGCCGAGTTCGAACGCCTCGCGGACGCGGTGGCGCTGCGCCTGCCCGTCGTCCTTGCGGGCCCTTGATCAGTGGCGACGTGTGCTATCGGCATGGCCGGCGATCCCGCGTCCAGCCAGACGCCCTTTGGGGGCTGAGAGGTCGGAGAAGACAGTGGAGATCGAGGGCTCGCGAGTGCTGGTGGTCGGGGCCACCGGAGTCATCGGGGGTGAACTGGCGGCCGCCGCGGCCGCCCGTGGCGCTCGGGTAGCGGTGGCCGGCCGTGACCCAGAGCGCCTGGCCCGCGCGGCCCGCCGTGTGGGCGCGACGCCGGGCTTCCTGTTCGATGCCTACGACCTGGAAACCTGCCGTGCTCTCGCGGCTCTGGCGGCCGAACGAACCGCGGGTCTGGACGCCGTGATCGTCGCGTTCGGCGCGATCGCGTTCGGCCGCACCGGGGAGGTCCCGCTTGCGGTTCAGGAGCATCTGATGACGGTGAACGCCTTGGCCCCCGCGGCGGTGCTCGAAGGAGCGCTCCCCGTCGTCGGACCGGGCGGCGCGATCGCCGCGCTCACGGGTGCCGTCGTCGACCGCCCGTTTCCGGGGACTTGCTCCTACCGGGCGTCCAAGGCGGCATTGGCAGCCTGGCTTGAGTCGGTCCGCACCGAGCGCCGCCGGGAGCGGCTCACCGTCCTCGACGCGCGCCTGCCGCACCTGGACACCGGGTTCGCGCGGCGCGCGGTGACCGGGACCGCGCCGCCGCTACCGCCAGGCGCGGACCTGGGCACGTGGGTAGCGGCGCTGCTCGACGCCCTCGTCGACGGAACAGCCGTCCTCAGGCCCGAGGGCCCGGACGCCCATCCGGTGGCCTTGCCGGGTTCCTAGATCAAGGACCAGGGGCCGCCTAGCTAGGTGGCGTTCATTGAAGGCGACCTGAACACAAGGGCGTCCCGTTGATCTGGCGGAGCCGACGCCCCGGGCGGTGGCTGCAGGGAGCGGCGTGTCGCCGGCGGTCCTGGATGGTCGTCGAGGGCACCGTGGCGCATCGACTGACCGAGACGATGAACCCGACGACCTCCGGGCCGGGCGTTCGGACGGGAGCGGGCCCTTCCGTGGTCAGGACACGGACCCAGGCCGATGAACGTCCAGGCAGCGTCGCCTCTCCGACCGGCCGATGCGGCCGGCGCGTATGACAGAGAACCCCGCCAGCCATTGCCGACACCCGCGGTGCACCCGGGCAGGGCGTGGGCCGCTGCCATCGTCGCGTTGTGCCCCCGTGGTACCTGGCGATGGAGTACTCGCACGTGCGCAGCGCACAGACGGGTGGGTGACCACCTGTTCGCAGCAGACCTGCTCGCGGTGTGCGGCGTGAGCGGGAACGCTGGGTGGGGTGGAGGACCGGGTCGGTGGTGGCCCGGCCGCGAGACGAAGGCAGAGGGCCATGCCACGATTCCTCGACGGACGGACGCGGCGGGCGGTGCGGCTGAGCCGGGGCGCCGGTGCGGCCGCCGCCGCGCTGGGCTGCACGATGCTGGTGGTCGCGGGCTGCAGCTCGTCCTCGACTCCGTCCGCCGGCGCGTCGTCCCGCCCGTTCTCGCCGAACGTGAGCTCGTTCTCCGGGGAGCTCCCGTCCTCGGTGGCTTCGGCGAAGTCGTCCCTGCTCGCATCGGTCTCGGCCGCGGCGGCTTCGCAGTCGGCGGCGGCCGCCTCGTTCCAGGCGTCGGTGTCCGCGCAGGTGGCGGCGGGCCGTGCCGAGGCCCAGTCGGTGCTGGCGAAGACCCAAGGGTCGGGCAACGCCGTTTCGGACACGACGCTCACCGGGCTGCCCAAGGCGCAGGCCGCCGGTTTCAACGCGGCGCTGATCACGGTGGTGAACAACACGCGCGCGAGCGCGTCCTACGCCATCAAGGTCGAGTTCCTCGACGAGAGCGGCAAGGTGGTGGACACCAACTTCCTGGGGGTCAAGGACCTGGCCCCGGGGGCGAAGGCCCAGCCGACCGCGTTCAGCTCGATCGACCGTGACAAGGCTCTGGTCGCGCGGGTCGCCCAGGCCCAGCGGTACTGACTAAGGACGCGTAGGTGTCTGTCAGGCGGCGCCCGGCTCCGAAGCGCCGCGGCGATCTGGTGAGGTGGCCATGGACATCCGGCAGCGGTGCCCGGGGCGTGGTGTCGTTGGGGACACCGAGGCGGCCCACGGGGCGACCCGGGCGGCTTCGCAGGCCGGCGACCGCCGTCCGAGCCCCCCTCCGGGCACTGACAGCGCTGCAGGCGCCCAAGAGCTCTACCAGGGCCCTGCCTCCTGGTGGACACGTGCTGTCTGCGGTCGCCGTGGTCGCTCCAGCCGGGGGACGGTGATGGAGCCGGTGACGGCGGTGCTTGCCGAACTCGTCGAAAGGCACCGGGCCGAGTCTGCCGGCGAGGTCGCCCGCTACATCCCCGAACTCGCCCGCGCCGACCCGCGGGCCTTCGGCCTGGCCATGGTCAGCGTCCTGGGCCATGCCTATCAGGCCGGTGACGCGTCGGCCCCGTTCACCATCCAGTCCGTCTCGAAGCCGTTCGTGTACGCGCTCGCGCTCCAGGACCTGGGGCTGGCGGAGGTGGCCAGGAGGGTCGGGTGCGAGCCCAGCGGGGAGCCGTTCAACGCGATCAGCCTGGAACGGGGCACCGGGCGTCCGGCCAACCCTCTGATCAATGCCGGGGCGATCGTGACGACCGCGCTCATCGACGGCGACGGCCAGGCCGCGTTCGAGCGGATCCGTGACACCCTGTCGGGTTTCGCCGGCCGCAGGCTGACGGTCGACGAGGACGTGTACCGCTCCGAGGCCGCCACCGGGGACCGCAACCGGGCGCTGGCCTACCTCACCCGGTCCCAGGGCGTGCTGTCTCGCGCGGCCGGGGAGGCCTGTGACGTGTACTTCCGCCAGTGCGCGATCGAGGTCACCGCAGGCGATCTCGCGGTCATGGGCGCGACGCTGGCCAACGGAGGCCTCAACCCGGTGACCGGGCGCCGTGTCGTGGACCCCGAGGCCACCCGCGCGACGCTGTCCGTCATGGCCACCTGCGGAATGTACGACCACAGCGGCGAATGGATGCTGAACGTGGGACTGCCGGCCAAGAGCGGTGTCGGCGGAGGAGTCTGCGCGGTCAGCCCCGGTCAGTTCGGCGTCGGCGTGTTCAGCCCCCCGCTGGACCTCCGGGGCAACAGCGTCCGCGCAGGCTCCGTGCTGCGGGAGATGTCGGCCGAACTGGGCCTGCACCTCCTGCAGCACACCGAGCGCCCGCGCTCACCGATCCAGGCGCTGCGCACCGATCGGGACGCGCACCGTCTGGAGCTCCTCGGCGACCTCGGCTTCGCGGCGGCCGAGGAGATCGTCCACCGCATCCGCCGCGTCACCAGCCGGCAGTCGCGCCCGGTGGTCGTGGTCGACCTCTCGCAGGTGAGCGCGGTCCGTCCGATCGCCCGCAGACTGCTGGCCGACTGTGCCGCCGACCTCGGTGACAGCGTCGCGGTGCGCTTCACCGACCCCGGCGGTCTGCTACGTACCTCGCTGCCGCAGGGGCGTAGCGGCCCGGCCGGGTGAGCGGTGAGATGTGGGGTCACAGTGGCCACACCAGTGGCACCACGGTCATGGCGACCACGAGGTACCAGGCCAGGACGGGTAGGCCGAGGCGCCAGTAGTCGCCGAACCGGTATCCGCCGGGGCTCATCACCATGAGGTTCGCCGCGGTGGCCACGGGGGTGAGCAGGGCAGCGGCGGCGGGAACCGCGACACACATCAGGACGGGCAGGACGGAGACGCCGGCATCGTGGGCGGCGTTGACGGCGATCGGGACGACGATCAGCGCGGTCGCCATGTTGCTGATGAACTGGCCCAGCATTGCGGTGAGCAGGAACACGGCGAGCAGCAGCAGGCGGCCGTTGCCGGAGGCGGCGGTGACCACGAGGTGGGCGATCCGCTCGGCGGCCCCGGAGGACATCATGGCCTCGGAGAGGGGGAACATGCCGCCGACGATGACCAGGGTGGTCCACGAGATGCCGCCGTAGGCCTGGTCGACGCGCACCACGCGCAGGGCGACCAGGAGGAGCGCGGCGAGGGTGGCGGCGACGGCGGGCGGGGTGGCTCCGGAGGCGAGCAGCGCGATCATGCCGGTGAGCACGGTGAGTGCGAGGGCGGCGGCGCGTCCGGGTGGTGCGGCCTGGCTTCGGATGTCGGAGGGCTGGTCGACGGCCAGCATGCCGGGGCGGGCGGGGACGCGTTCGAGTTCGTCCCACCGGCCGCGGATCAGGAGGTGGTCACCCGGTGCGAGGGTCAGCGGCCCCGGATCCGCGGGTCGGTCCTGGCGGTTGACGGCGAGGACGGCCAGGTGTCCGGTCTCGTCGGTCATGCCGGGGAACGCGGTGGTGCCGACGAGGGCGGAGCGTGGGCTGACGGCGAGTTCGAGCAGGCCGGTGTGCTGATCGAGGAGGACGTCGGCGAGGTGGTCGTCCAGTGGCTGGGGTAGGGGCTCGAGCTGGTGCGTGTGGCTGAACGCGTCGATGGCGTCCTGGGTGCCTCGGATGACGACGATGTCTCCGGGGGCGAGGGGGCGGGTGCCCAGCGGGTCGTGGCCGTCGGCGGTCATGGCGCCGAGTACCAGGGCCCCCTCCGGGGCCGCGGTGGTGAGGTGTTCGACGGAGGTGCCGACGGCGGGCGAGCCGTGTGCGACCTGCCGGGCTGCGGAGTCCCGGGCGAGGCTGTAGTGGTCGATCAGGGCCCGGGCGTGTTCGCTCAGGTCCGTCGGCAGGGTGTCGGGTGTGCGGGCGGGCAGCAGGACGCGTCCCAGTAATACGCAGATGGCGACGGTGCCGGCCAGGACCGGAAGACCCACGAGCGCGAACTCGAAGAATGCGAAGGGCCGTGCGCCGGCCGCCGCCGCGCTCTCGGAGACGATCAGGTTGATGGGTGAGCCGATGAGCAGCAGCAGCGAGCCGGCGTGTGCGGCGAAGGCCAGCGGCATCGCGAGCCTTGAGACCGGCAGGTGGTGGCGGACGGCGAGGAGCACGGCCATGGGCAGCAGGGCGGCGACGGCTCCGTTGACGGTGATCAGTGCCGTGAGCAGGGCGGCGGCGAGCATGGTGACGATGAGCAGCCGCCGGTCGCCGGTGCCGGCGAGTGCGCGGCCGGCCCGGGCGGTGACGCCAGTCGTCTGCAGGGCGGTGCTGACGACGAACAGGGAGGCGACGAGGGCGACCACCGGGTCGCCGAACCCGGCGAAGACCCGGTCGGCGGGCAGCAGCCCCAGGGCCGGCAGGAGCAGGGCGGAGCCGAGTGCGACGAGTTCCACGGCCAGGCGGTTCCACACGAACAGGGCGATGACCGCCGCCAGTACCAGCAGGCAGCGGTCGGCGTCGCTCATCGTCGGGTCCCGGTGGCGGGAGGGCGAGGCACCGGTTCAGATCTTGACGGGGGCGCCCGGTCCCATGGGGATGCCGATGGCGTACCAGACGATGAAGAACAGCAGCCAGCCGACGGCGACGACGAGCGTGTAGGGGATCATCAGGGAGATGACGGTGCCGACGCCGGCCTTCTGCCGGTACTTCTGGCACTGCAGGACGATGAAGGGCAAGTAGACCATCAGCGGGGTGACGACGTTGGTCGGGGAGTCGCCGACCCGGTAGGCGGCGAGGACGGTTTGCGGGGCTACGCCGAGGCGGATGAACAGGGGCACGAAGATGGGCGCGAAGATCGCCCACTTGGGGATGATGCCGGGGATGATCACGTTGATGAGGTAGGTCAGCAGGATGAAGGCGATCAGGAGCCAGAGCGCGCCGATGTTCGCGCTCTCCAGCTGGTCGGCCAGCTGGACGGCGGCGACGGTGGCGATGTTGCTGTAGTTGAAGTAGGAGATGAACTGGGCGATGATCAGCAGCAGGAAGATCAGGCCGCCGAGCCCGGAGAAGGTCTTGGTGATCGCTTCCATCGCGGCGGCGCTGCCCCGCAGGGTCTTCGCGCCGGCGCCGTAGGCCAGGCCCATCACCAGGAACGCGATCATGATGATGACGATCAGGCCGTCCATGAACGGCGAGTCCTGGAACAGGCTTCCCGTCTTCGGATTGCGCAGCGGTGCGCCGGGGATGAGGGCGAGCAGGGTGACGGCCAGCACGAGGGCGATGAGTGCGAGGCCCGCGTAGCGCAGTCCCCGGGCCTCGGCGGCAGTGTCGCTGGCGGATTCCTGCGCATCCGTTGCGGCGGTGGTGTCCTGCGGCTGCCAGGGGCCGAGGCGGGGCTCGACGATGCGTTCGGTGGTGAAGGTGATGACGGCGGTGAGGAAGAGAGTGGAGCCGATCGCGAAGTAGTAGTTCGCGGTCAGGTTGAGGGACTGGCCGGGGTTGACGAGCTTGATGGCCTGGTTGGTGATCTCGGTGATGATGCCGTCGATGGGGGCGATGAGGAGGTTGACACCGAAGGCCGCGCTGACGCCGCCGAAGGCCGCGGCGATCCCGGCGAGCGGGTGGCGTCCGGCACTGATGAAGGCGACCGCGCCGAGTGGGATGAGGACGAGGTAGCCGGCGTCAGAGGCCACGCTGGACAGGATGCCGGCGAAGACGATGATCGCTGTGAGCGTGCCTGGCGGCGAGATCTTGACCAGGCGTCGGATCAGGGCCGCGATCAGTCCGGCCTCCTCGGCGAGCCCGACGCCGACCATGATGACGAGGATGACCGCGACGACGCCGAAGTCGTTGAAGTTGTGTGCGGCCGAGGTGAACAGGAACCGGACGCCGTCGCCGGAGAGCAGACTCTCGATCTTCGTCGTCTCGGTGACGGTCTCGTAGTGGTGGGTGTACTCCGACTCCGGGGGCAAGTGGGTGCCCGCGTACTCTGTGCCGCCCTCGTGGACCTGGGTGGCGGGGTAGGGCACGGATTTGGTGGTCTCGCTGGTGACGTGGACGTCGAACGCGGACAGGACCGCGGACAGGACGATCACCAGGACGCACAGCAGCAGGAAGATGACGGCCGGGTGCGGGACCTTGTTCCCGATCTTCTCGATGGCGTCCAGGACCCGTCCCGAACCTCCGCCCTTCCCGCTCCCGGAAGCGGTGGCGCTCCTGTCCTGCGGGTCGTCGGCCTGGGCGTGGGCGATCGCGTTCACCGGGCAGCCTCCTCGCTGATCGAGCGGGCGGAGCCGGACGGCGAGGCCGCCGACGTCGGGGTGAACGCCAGGGCGAGCTCTGCGAGCATGCGGGCGCCGAAGCCGGTGCAGCCCTTGGTGCGCCAGCCGTTAGGTGTGTCGTTCTGGGCCGGCCCGGCGATGTCGATGTGCGCCCAGGGGCGGTCGGTGACGAACTCCGCCAGGAAGAGGGCGGCGTGGATGGCCCCGCCGTTGGGGCCGCCCATGTTCTTCAGGTCGGCCACCTCCGAGTCCAGTTCAGGCCGATAGCGCCGGGACAGCGGCAGTTGCCAGGCCGGCTCGCCGGAGCGGGCGGCAGCGTCGAGGACCTGGTCGACCAGCGTCTGCGTGTTGCCGAACACGCCCGCGATCTCGGCGCCGAGCGCCCGCAGACACGCGCCCGTGAGGGTGGCGATGTCAACGACCGCGTCGCCCGGCTCCTCGCCGGCCAGCACCAGCGCGTCCGCCATCACCAGGCGGCCCTCCGCGTCGGCGTTGACGACCTCCACGCTGGTGCCACCGCGCATCCACAGCACGTCACCGAGCTTGAGCGCCGACCCCGAAGGCATGTTGTCCGTGCACATCAGGTACCCGGTCACCGCCGTCCGGCAGCCGAGCCCGGCCAGGACGCACATCGCCGCGAGAATCGCGCCCGCGCCGGACATATCGTTCTTCATCGTCGCGTGCACGGCATCGGCGGGCTTGAGGCTGATGCCCCCCGAGTCGTACATGATCCCCTTGCCCACCAGAGCCAGCCTCGGCACGTCACCGCCCGCGCCCGACGGCGCGTAGGTCAGCTTGATCATGCGGGCCTCGTCCACCCCGCCCCGGTTCACGCCCAGCAGGCCGCCGCAGCCCAGGTCCTCCAGCGCCTTCTGCCCGAACACCTCCACCCGCAGGCCGCAACCCTCGCCCAGCCGCACGGCGACGTCGGCCATGGCCTCCGCGTTGAGCAGACTCGGCGGAGCGCTGGCCAGGTCCCGGGCCAGCATCGTGGCCCGGGCCAGCCACAATCCGCGCTCCGCGCCCCGCTGCGCCGCCTCGCGCCCGCCCGGATCCGCCACGACGGTGACAGCCTCCAGCGCCGTGCCCGACGGCTCGCGCTTGAGCGGATCGAAGCCGTAGCGCGCCAGCAGGACCCCTTCGACCACGGCCTGCGCCGCTTCCCCCGGCGCGGCTCCGACTCCGGTCGGGAGCACGATGCCCAGCCGGGTCCGGCCCGGTACAGCGAGCGCCACGGCCGCTGCCGCGTCCCTCAGCACATCGGCCGTCGCCTTCGCGGCCGGCCCCGTCCCGTACAGCACGACGTCCGCCCCCTCCGCCCGGGGGAGCAGCAGCACCTGGCCCGTCGACCCGGTCATGCCGGCGGCTTCCACCGCGCCCGCGTCCAGCTCCAGCCACGGTGGCACCGCTACCGCGCCCTGGGCCACCGGCAGCCCCACAGCCTGCGCAGCGAGCATGGCCGACGCATCCGGAGCAGTGACGACCTCCACCCCTGGAGCACTGTTCCACGAGGGAATGAGGTCGAAGGCTGTCCTGCTCTGCGTCACTGCGCTCTCCTGTGGAAAGGGGCGGCGATCCGCCGGCCGCCGGTCCGGGCATCGCGTCCCAGTAAGACGTACGTCCGAGACGCTTCCAGCCCACGCCACGCGGTTTGCGGCCGAACGAACGAACGCCCGCCGACGCGGGCACGCACGCCCGCCCCCGGCGCGGGGCACGGCCGCTCTTGCGTGGAGACGGCCGGGACCGGGACCTACCCTGGAGAAAGAGCCCGCGCCCCGGGGCGGGAGCATCCGACCACACCGTGCCGGCGAACCCGTGCCGTGCTGCGCGGTTGCTGCTGCACGTCGACAGCGGAGGCACAGATGTCCGAATTGATCATCATCGGCTACGACGACTCCGGCCAAGCGAACAAGGCATACCAGCAGGTCCAGAAACTCCAGGCCGACTACGTCGTGAACCTCGTCGGACTCGCCCTCGTCCACGCGGACGAGAAGGGGGAGACCCACGTCGACACACCGGCCAGATTCGTCGGAGCCTCAGCGGCCTCCGGCGCACTCTGGGGAACGGTGTTCGGCCTCCTCTTCCTCGTGCCCGGCCTCGGCCTCCTCATCGGCGGAGCAATGGGCGGGCTCATCGGCAAGCTCGGAAAGACCGGCATCAACGACCAGTTCCGGGCCCGGGTGCATGACTTGCTGGCACCAGGGAAGTCGGCCGTCGTCATCATGGCCACCAAGGTCACGGAGGACAAGTTCGCCGTCGCGATGCAACCGTACGGAGGCACCATCCTCAAGACCTCGCTCTCCGAGGACGACGAACGGGAGATCGCCGAACACCTCACCGCCCCCGGATCGGCCGGCTGACACGACAGCCAGCCGCGTGCGCCGCAGCTAGACCGCAGGGCTGAGGGTCACCGGAGCGGACCACCCGAGCCCCAAGGCCCCGCTGGCCTGCTTGAGGGACGCCCCCACCGGCAGGCCAACCCTCGCGCCGGCCCGCTCACATGGCGCCCGGGGCCGGGTCGCGGGGCCGCCAGAGCGGACGGAGGATGGGCCGGAGGACTGGATTTCCTGTGAAGGGTCGTGGCGCCATGGACATCGGACCCGTCGAGTACGCCGTTCTGGCCTTTCCCGGCAACAGGTTCAAGGGGGCGATCCTGCCGGAACTCAAGCGCCTCACCGAGGACGGGACCATCCGCATCCTCGATCTCGCCTTCATCAAGCGCGACGAACAGGGCACCGTCCGCGTACTCGAACTCGACGCACTGGACGTCGACGAAGCCGCCCCGTTCGCCGAGGTCAACGGCGAGATCATGGGCCTGATCAGCGATGAAGACCTGACCAGCATCTGCGAGGAGATCCCCGCCGGCTGCTCCGCGGCCGTCATCGTCTGGGAGCACCGCTGGGCCGCACCCTTGCTGCGGGCGCTGGCGGACGCAGACGGAATCCTGGTGGCCCGCGAACACGTGCCGCACAGCGTCGTCACCGCGGACCTCGCCGCGCTGGGACTGTGAGAACACCATCGAGTCGTGAGGAGGGAGAAGCTCATGATCGGCCGCCGTCTCTCGCGAGGCGGGCGCCCGGGGCTCATCGGCACCGCCGCCCGCACAGCCGTCATCGCCGGGACCGCCACCTCAGTGTCCAGCCGCGTCGCCGCCCGCCACCAGCAGGCCGCCGCCGCGGCCCAACCGGCGCCGACACCGCCACCCCCGGCTGCACCGGCGCCCGCGCCCGACGCAGGAACGGGGAATCCGGTGTTGCCCCAGCTCGAACGCCTCGTCGAACTACGGCGCAGCGGCATGCTCACCGAAGACGAGTTCACGGCCGCCAAACAGCGGCTCCTCGCACCGTAACCCGCGCTCACCAGCGCGCGGTGGCGGGCCGGCCACCGGTTCGCCACCAACCGGGTGCGAGCACAGTGAACAGCGACCGGAGCGACCGACGATCCAGGGCTCCACCACCGCCCAGCGGGACTTGGCCCAGCCATCGCTGTCAGCCAGCGCTTGCCCCCAGGGCCAGCGTGCCGTACCACCGCAGCCCCTGGGCTGCGGTGGTACGGCACGCTGGCGCCGACCACTCCACCGTGGCCGAAGCCGGAGCGCCGCTACCTAGGCCTGACGGCTCGGCCGCGGGCTCTACCCCGGCTGCCCGGGAAGTCAGCGCACCACGCTCCTCGCCTCCACCACACCGCGCACCGCTCACCGGCTCCGGGTCACGCCCGCAGGGTCTACGGCTCCAGCACCACGATGTCCTATGGCTGAGAGCCCCCGCGTCGCGTCCGGCTGCGCCCAGTCCTGCTTACCGTCCTCGCTGGGGTGGCCACCCTGGACCGGGTGCTGGTGCACTCCACGTCGGCCACCCACGGTCTCACCATCGCCGCAAGCCGCGCCCGGCTGGAAGTCGCAGTGAACCTGCGGATCGTGCTGCCACCGCGGGCTGGCCCATCTCGTCCGCGGCAATGCTGCCGCCCCCATCAAGGCGGCTGAGGCCACGGCAGCCACCGCCCTGTACGGGCCCTACGACACCAAGGAGTTCCCAAGGCTCGCCGCCGGACGGGGCCGGAGGGGTTGAACGACGGGTTGGTCTCCAACTCCACAGCCGATTTTCTGCGGGCGCAGGTCTGCCTTGCGGGCTCAGAGGCCGCGGGCGACGGTCGACAGGACGGCCTCGACGGCGGTGCGCAGCTCGGCTCCGGACAGGCCCCGCAGTGGGCCCTCGACCAGCAGG
>NZ_JBHZCY010000164.1:0-18977 GCF_042786665.1 Kitasatospora sp. NPDC059146
GGCGTCACCCACCCTCCCGAAAGCCCCCCCACCCACCAACAGCCCCGCGCAGCGGCCCCCACCCGGAATGCCCCCCACCCCTCATGGGGTTGGATACACCCATGGCATCTCGTGCACGCGTACGCGCCCCCGAACTGGTCGGAGCAGGCGGCTGGCTGAACACCGGCGGCAAGGACCTCACCCTCGCCGACTTCCGGGGCAAGATCACCGTCCTGGACTTCTGGACCTTCTGCTGCATCAACTGTCTGCACGTCCTGGACGAGCTCCGCGAGCTGGAGGAGCGGCACCGCGACACCGTGGTGATCGTCGGGGTGCACTCGCCCAAGTTCGTGCACGAGGCCGACCACCAGGCCGTGGTGGACGCCGTCGCCCGGTACGAGGTGCACCACCCGGTGCTGGACGACCCGGAGCTGGCGACCTGGAAGCAGTACGCCGTCCGCGCCTGGCCGACGCTCGTGGTGATCGACCCCGAGGGCTACGTGGTGGCCCAGCACGCCGGTGAGGGCCACGCGCACGCGATCGCCCGGCTGGTGGCCGAGCTGGAGGCGGAGCACGGGGCCAAGGGCACGCTGCGCCGCGGCGACGGCCCGTACGTGCCGCCGGAGCCGAGCAGCGAGGACCTCAAGTTCCCCGGCAAGGCGGTGCGGCTGCCGAACGGCCACTTCCTGGTGGCCGACTCCGGCCACCACTCGCTGGTCGAGCTGGCCGAGGACGGCGAGACGGTGGTGCGCCGGATCGGTGACGGGCAGCGCGGCCTGGTGGACGGCGCCGACCCCCGGTTCAGCGAACCGCAGGGCCTGGCGCTGCTGCCGGAGGGCCACGACTACGACGTGGTCGTCGCGGACACCGTGAACCACGCGCTGCGCGGGGTGCGGCTGGCCGACGGCAGCGTGACCACCCTGGCGGGCACCGGCCGCCAGTGGTGGCAGGGCACGCCGACCGAGGGCCCGGCCCGCGAGGTGGACCTCTCCTCGCCGTGGGACGTCGCCTGGTTCGACGGCAAGGTGTGGATCGCGATGGCGGGCGTGCACCAGCTGTGGGCGTACGACCTGGCGGCCGGCACGGTCGCCGTGGCGGCCGGCACCACCAACGAGGGCCTGGTGGACGGCCCGGTCGCGGAGGCCTGGTTCGCCCAGCCGTCCGGCCTCGCGGTCTCCGCGGACGGCGAGCGGCTCTGGGTCGCCGACTCGGAGACCTCCGCGCTGCGCTTCGTTTCACGTGAAACGGGGACGGTCGAAACGGCCGTCGGGACCGGGCTGTTCGACTTCGGCCACCGGGACGGCGCCGCCGACCAGGCCCTGTTCCAGCACCCGCTGGGCGTCACCGTGCTGCCGGACGGCTCGGTGGCCGTCAGCGACACCTACAACCACGCGCTGCGCCGCTTCGACCCGGCGAGCGGCGAGGTCACCACGCTGGCCACCGACCTGCGCGAGCCCTCCGGGGCGGTGCTGGTCGACGGCGACATCGTGGTCATCGAGTCGGCCCGGCACCGGCTGACCCGGCTGCGGCTGCCGGAGGAGGCGGTGCGGGTGGAGTCGGTGGCGCACCGCACCCAGCGCGCGGCCACCGAGGTCGCCCCGGGCGCCCTGCGGCTGGACGTGGTGTTCGAGGCCCCGAGCGGCCAGAAGCTGGACGAGCGCTACGGCCCGTCCACCCGGCTGCTGGTCAGCTCGACCCCGCCCGAGCTGCTGGTCTCCGGTGCGGGCGCGGACTCCGCCCTCTCCCGCGAGCTGGTGCTCTCCGCCGAGGTGACCGAGGGCGTGCTGCACGTCTCGGCGATGGCCGCCTCCTGCGACGACGACCCGGAGATCGAGTACCCGGCCTGCCACGTGCACCAGCAGGACTGGGGCGTGCCGGTGAAGCTGGTCGCCGACGGCGTGCGCCGCCTCCCGCTGGTCCTGGCGGGCATGGAGTAACCGGGCAAGCTGCGAAGGGGCCCGCCGGCGGACCGGCGGGCCCCTTCGCGGCTACGTGCTCAGCCCTCCAGGAAGGCCTTGATCGCGCTGGCCAGCAGGTACGGGTCCTCGGCCCCGCACAGCTCGCGCGCGGAGTGCATGGACAGCGCCGCGATGCCGCAGTCCACCGTCTTGATGCCCAGCCGCGCCGCGGTGATCGGACCGATCGTCGTCCCGCAGGGCATCGCGTTGTTGGACACGAAGCTCTGCCACGGCACGCCGGCCTTCTCGCAGGCGGCCGCGAACACCGCCCGGCCGACCCCGTCGGTCGCGTAGCGGTTGTTGACGTTGACCTTGAGGATCGGCCCGTTGTTCGGCAGCGGGTGGTGGCCCGGCTCGTGCCGCTCGGAGTAGTTCGGGTGGACGGCGTGGCCCATGTCCGAGGACAGGCAGACGGTGCCGGCCAGCGCCCGGGCGCGGTCCTCCGGGGAGCCGCCGCGGGCGTACACCGTCCGGTCCAGCACGTTGCCGAGCAGCGGGCTCTGCGCGCCGGTGTCCGACTCGCTGCCGGTCTCCTCGTGGTCGAAGGCGGCCAGCACCGGGATGTACGGCAGCTCCACCTCGCCCCCGGCGGCGGCGACGGCCACGGCGGCCAGCGCGGCGGTGGCCGCGTGCACCGAGAGCAGGTTGTCCAGCCGCGGGCCGGCCAGCAGCTCGCGGTCACGGCCCAGGTACGAGGCGGGCTGGACGTCGTGGGTCATCAGGTCCCAGCCGGCCACCTCCTCGGCGGCCAGTCCGGCCCGCTCGGCGACGTAGCCGATCAGCGAGCCCTCGTCGACCGGGCCGAGGCCCCAGATCGGGGTGACGTGCCGCTGCCGGTCCAGCTTCATGCCGTCGTTGACCTGGCGGTCCAGGTGGATGGCGAGCTGGGGCACGCGCAGCAGCGGCTCGTCCAGCTGGACGAGCCGCGCGCTGCCGTCCTTCAACGCGAGTCTGCCGGACAGGCCGAGGTCACGGTCCAGCCAGGTGTTCAGCGGCACCCCGCCGTAGATCTCCACCGCGACCTGCCGCCACCCGGCGGAGCCGGTGTCGGGGACCGGCTTCACGCGCAGGTTGGGCGAGTCGGTGTGGGTGCCGACGATCCGGAACGGCGTCTCCGGCCCCGCCCCCTCCGGCAGGTACCAGGCGATCAGCGCACCACCGCGGATCAGGTAGCGCCCGCCGGCCGCCGCGTCCCAGGCGTCCGCTTCCGCGACCTGACGGAACCCCGCCTTCTCCAGGCGCTCGGCGGCGCTCGCGACCGCGTGGTACGGGGACGGCGAGGTGCCGAGGAACGCGATCAGATCGTCGGTGTGCGTCCGGTCGAAGAAGGCCCGGCGGGCGGCGGTCGACATACTGCTCCAGGGTCGAGGGAGGGCCGAAGCCGGATGGGGGATCGGCTTCGCACCTTGAGCATATGCCCGTACACGGACATGGCATTCGGGACCGGGCAACGGTTTCGGAACACCGGCGCGATCCCGAACCCGCCTCCCACCGGCCCTTCTTCACGCCCTGGTCCGACCCGGTCGCACACCGTCAGCGGAGCCCCGGCCGCGGCCGCGCCGCACGGGCCCGCCGCGCACCGAAAAGCCGGGAACCCCCACCCGCGCCCGACCGCCGGGTGATAACACTCGTCCCAGTGAAGTCCTCGGGGAGAGGGATGAGTTGACCACGACGACGAAGACCGCCGACGGCACCGCCGACCCGCCGCCTCCCCCGCCCGCCCCGTCGCGGGCCTCGCGGCGGCGGCGGGCGCTGCTGGGGGTGGCGCTGGCCGCCGCGCTGGTGGCGGTGGGCGGGGTGGGGGCGGCGGCGCTGGTGAAGTCCCCGGCGGAGCGGGCCGCGCGGACCGCTCCGCCGCCGAACAGCCTGCTGACCGCGCCGGTGGTCAGCCGGGTGCTGACGCCCTCGACGGTCGCCCGCGCGGTGGTGTACCCGCCCGCGCAGTTCGACGTGGTCCCGACCGCGGCCTCGGCCGAGGTGACCGGCCTGTTCGTCTCGAAGCTGGGCGTGCGGCAGGGGGACCTGGCGGTGGCCGGGAGGCTGCTCGCCGAGGTGTCCGGGCAGCCGCTGTTCGCCCTGCCCGGACCGGTGCCCGCGTACCGCGACCTCAAGCCGGGCAGCACCGGCCCCGACGTGGCCGAACTCCAGTCCGCACTGGCTGGGTTGGGGCACGGGAGCGGCGAGGACGACCAGGGCTCGTACGGGCCCGGCACCGCCGCCGCGGTGACGGAGTTCTACCGCGCGCTCGGCTACCCGGTACCGACCACCGGCGCCACCACCCAGCAGGCCGTGGACACCGCGCGGAAGGCGGTCGACGCCGACCGGCGGACGGTGGACGGCCTCACCGCACAGAAGGAGGCGGGCGCCACCGCACCGCCCCCGCCCCCGACCCCGGCCCCGACCCAGCAGCCCCAGCAGCCCCGGCAGCCCCGGCCCCCCACCGGCGACCTCGACCGGCAACTCGCCGACGCCAGGAAGCAGTTGGCGGACGACCGGGCCGCCCTCGGCAAGGCCGAGGCCGTCAACGGCCCGATGGTCCCGGCCGCCCACGTGCTGTTCCTGCCCGCCCTCCCGGCCACCGTCACCGCCGTCAACGGCGCGGTCGGCTCGCCGGTCTCCGGCGCCCTGCTGTCGCTCACCAGCGGCGGCCTGGCCGTCACCGGCCAGCTGACCCCGGCCCAGGCGGCCGGCGTCCGGCCGGGCATGGCCGTCGAGCTGCTCGCCGAGGACTCCGGCACCACCGCCCCCGGCACCGTCGCCCAGGTCGGCGCCCCGACCACCGCTCCCCCGGCCGGCAAGGTGATCACCCTGGGCGGCTCGGGCGCGCCGGCGGGCTCCGGCCCCGCCCGGCCCGGCGCAGTACCCCCCGGCGCCGCGGGCCCGGCCGCCGGAGCGCCCGACAACCAGCCGGGCGGCCAGAGTTACGTACCGGTCACGATCACCCCGGACGCCCCGCTGCCCGCCGCCCTGAACGGCAGGAACGTCCGCCTCACCGTCCTGAGGGCCAAGGCCGGCGCCCCCGTCACGGCCGTCCCGGTCGCCGCGGTCTCCACCGACGCGGCGGGCCGGACCTCCGTCACCCGGGTGGATCCCGCCGGGAACCGCAGCACCGTCCCGGTCGCCACCGGCGTCACCGCGGACGGCCTGGTGGCCGTCACCCCGGCCGAGGGCGCCCGGCTGCGCGACGGCGACCAGGTGGTGGTCGGCAAGTGACCCCGCCGGCGACGGACTCCCCCGCCGCACCGCCCGTCATCGCCCTGCACGGCGTCGGCCGCACCCACCCCGGCCGCCCGCCCGTCGTCGCCCTGCACCCCACCGACCTGACCGTCCACCGCGGCGAGTACCTGGCCGTCACCGGCCCGTCCGGCTCCGGCAAGTCCACCCTGCTGCACCTGCTCGGCCTGCTCGACACCCCCACCGGCGGCCGCTACGAGCTGGACGGCATCGACACCGCCGGCCTGCGCGACCGGGACCGCTCGGCCCTGCGCGGGCACCGGATCGGCTTCGTCTTCCAGTCCTTCCACCTGCTCCCGCACCGCACCGCCGAGGAGAACGTCCTCCTCGCCCAGGTCTACAACCGCACCCCGCGCCGCGCCCGCCGCGCCGCCGCGCTGGCGGCGCTGCGCCTGGTCGGCCTCGGCCACCGCACGGACGCGCTGCCCGGCACCCTGTCCGGCGGCGAGCGCCAGCGGGTGGCGATCGCCCGCGCCCTGGTGAACCGGCCCAGCCTGCTGCTGTGCGACGAGCCGACCGGCAACCTGGACCCGGCCAACGCCGCGGCGGTGCTGGACCGGTTCGACGCCCTGCACGCCGAGGGCTTCACCCTGCTGGTGATCACCCACGACCCCGCCGTGGCCGCCCGCGCCGACCGCCGGGCCCTGCTCCGCGACGGCCGCCTGACCGTGCCCGAGGTGGTCTGAGTGGCCCGCCCCACGCCCCCCGGACCGTCCTCCCGCCTCAGCCCCCGCGACCTGCTCTCCGAGGCGCTCTCCGGCCTCCTGCAGCGCCCCGGCCGCTCGGCGCTGACCCTGCTCGGCACCGTGCTGGGCATCGGCGCCTTCGTCGCCGTCCTGGGCCTGACCGCGACCGCCACCGGCCGGATCGACGAGCGGTTCAGCCTGACCAGGGCCACCACCGTCACCGTCACCGACCAGCCGCGCACCGACGGCGTCGCCCCCGGCACCAACCCGCCGAGCGACTTCCCCGCCGACGCCGACCACCGGATCGCCGCGATCGACGGCGTACGGGCCGGCGGCGTCTGGTGGCCGGTGCCCGGCACCCCGACGCTCTCCCGCCGCCCGGACGGCCCCGACGAGGGCGCCGGACTGTCCGTCCTGGCCGCCACCCCGGGCGCGGTCGCCGCGATGGAGCCGACCCTGACCGCCGGGGTCACCCTGGACCCGTTCGTCCAGGACACCGCACAGCCGGTGGTGCTGCTCAGCGAGGCCGCCGCCGCACGCCTCGGGGTGAGCCGCCTGGACGCCCAGCCGGCGGTCTTCATCGACCGCCTCCCGTACACCGTCGTCGGCGTCTACGCGGACGTCCGGCGCGGGCCGGGTGCCCTGCTGAGCCTGATCGTCCCGGCCGGCACGGCCTTGGAGCACTTCGGCAACCCGGCCCCGCAGCCGGACCGCGGCGCCCAGGGCCTGGTCGCCACCCGGATCGGCGCGGCGCCCGTGGTGGCGGCCCAACTCCCGCTCGCCCTGCGGCCGGACGCCCCGACCGCGTTCACCGCCGTCCCGCCGCCGGACCCGCACGGCCTCCAGGACACGGTGGCCTCCGACCTGACCGGCCTGTTCCTGGCCCTGGCCGGGATCTGCCTGCTGGTGGGCGCCGTCGGCATCGCCAACACCACGCTGGTCGCGGTCCTGGAACGGACCGCGGAGATCGGCCTGCGCCGCTCGCTGGGCGCCCGCACCGGCCACATCGCGGCCCAGTTCCTCACCGAGTCGACGGCCCTGGGCACCCTCGGCGGCCTGATCGGCACCGGCCTGGGCGTGGTCACGGTGGTCGGCGTGGCCGCCGCCCGGGACTGGACCGCCGTCCTCCAGCCCGCCACCACCCTGCCCGCCCCCCTGATCGGCACCGCCGTCGGCCTCCTCGCCGGCCTCTACCCGGCCCTGCGCGCGGCCCGCACCGACCCCCTCCAGGCCCTGCACGGCACCTGGAGCGGCACCTGGGGCGGCACGGGAAACGCCGAAGGGCCCGGTGGCAGCCGGGCCCTTCGGTGTGAGGGTGTCGTCAGGCGGTTCAGAAGAGGAGGGCGCAGGCCTTAGAAGGCCTCCTCCGCCAGCTCCATGATCTCGTTGTCGATGCCCTCGGCGATCGCCCGCTGGGGGGCGATGGTCGGGAGGACGTTCTTGGCGAAGAAGCGGGCGGCCGCGACCTTGCCCTGGTAGAACGGCACGTCCTTCTCGGAGGCGCCGGCCTCCAGCTTGGCCAGGGCCACCGCGGCCTGGCGCAGCAGCAGCCAGCCGACCACGACGTCGCCGGAGACCATCAGCAGGCGGGTGGTGTTGAGGCCCACCTTGTACATGTTCTTGACGTCCTGCTCGACCGAGGTCAGGTCGGCGATGAGCTTGCCGACGATGGCCTCCAGGTCGCCGGCGGCCTTGGCGAGCAGCTCGCGCTCGGCGGCCAGGGCGTCGCCGCCCTCGGCGGAGCCGAGGAACTTCTGGATCTGCTCGTTGAGGGCGGTGAGCGCCTGGCCACCGTCCTTGACGATCTTGCGGAAGAAGAAGTCCTGGCCCTGGATGGCGGTGGTGCCCTCGTACAGGGTGTCGATCTTGGCGTCGCGGATGTACTGCTCGATCGGGTACTCCTGCAGGTAGCCGGAGCCACCGAAGGTCTGCAGGGACTGGGCGAGCTGCTCGTAGGACTTCTCCGAGCCGTAGCCCTTGACGATCGGGAGCAGGAAGTCGTTGAGGCGCTCGGCGGCCTCGTCCTTCTCGCCGCGCAGCTTGGCGGCCATCATGTCGTCCTGGACGGACGCGGTGTACAGGACCAGCGCGCGCATGCCCTCGGCGTAGGCCTTCTGGGTCAGCAGCGAGCGGCGCACGTCCGGGTGGTGGGTGATGGTGACGCGCGGGGCGGTCTTGTCCAGGAACTGGGAGATGTCGGCACCCTGCACGCGCTCCTTGGCGTACTCCAGGGCGTTCAGGTAGCCGGTGGAGAGGGTGGCGATGGCCTTCGTGCCGACCATCATCCGGGCGAACTCGATGATCTTGAACATCTGGCGGATGCCGTCGACCTTCTCGCCCAGCAGCCAGCCCTTGGCCGGGTGCTTGGCACCGAAGGTCATCTCGCAGGTGTTCGAGGCCTTGAGGCCCATCTTGTGCTCGACGTTGGTGGCGTAGACGCCGTTGCGCTCGCCCAGCTCGCCGGTCTCCCAGTCGAAGTCGAACTTGGGGACGATGAACAGACCGAGGCCCTTGGTGCCCGGCTTGCCGCCCTCGGGGCGGGCCAGCACCATGTGGATGATGTTCTCGGACATGTCGTGCTCGCCCGAGGTGATGAAGCGCTTGACGCCCTCGATGTGCCAGGAGCCGTCCTCCTGCTGGATCGCCTTGGTGCGGCCGGCGCCCACGTCGGAGCCCGCGTCGGGCTCGGTGAGGACCATGGTGGAGCCCCACAGGCGGTCGGTCATCCGCTTGGCGACCTCGAGCTGCTCCTCGGTGCCCTCCTCGGCGATGACGCCGGCGAAGGCCGGGCCGGAGGAGTACATCCAGATGGCGGGGTTGGAGCCCAGGATCTGCTCGGCGAAGGCCCAGATCAGCGAGTTCGGGGTGACCTGGCCACCGATGGACTCCGGGATGCCCAGGCGCCACCACTCGGCGTCCATGAAGGTCTGGTAGCTCTTCTTGAACGTGGCCGGGACCGGGGCGGTGTTGGTCTCCGGGTCGAAGACCGGCGGGTTGCGGTCGGCGTCGACGAAGGACGCGGCGAGGTCGTTCTCGGCGAGGCGGGTGATCTCGCTGAGGATGTTCTTCGCGGTCTCGACGTCCATGTCCGCGAACGGCCCGGTGCCGTACACCTGGTCGCGACCGAACACCTCGAAGAGGTTGAACTCCACGTCCCGCAGGTTGGACTTGTAGTGACCCATGGCCGTTTTCTCCGGTTCGTCGCTTCCGGGAGACCGCCGCGTTTCGGGCGTCCCGTACCCACCAGTAGGCATCATGATGCTACCCAGCGGTAACTTGGGCAAGCCCCCGGCGGTGAATCCGGTATGAACGTGGTCACGTCCCACAAGCCGGGGCGACCACTCCTTGTCAGGATCGACGCCAGCGCGGGCGGGTGCGCTCCCGCTAGCCTGTCCGTGTGTACGGATATGACCAGAACGCATACCCGGGTGACCCCTACCAGCAGCAGGCGGGTCCGCAGCCGGGCATGAACGGCATGCCCGGACCGGACGCGTACGGCACCCAGGGGCAGGCACCCCAGCAGTCGCTGTACCCCGAGCCCTCCCCGCCGTCCCTGGCGGACGCGGTGCGGGCCTTCACCACGGGCTCGATGGCGGTCGAGGACTTCCAGGCCATCTTCATCACCTCGAAGGTGCACTGCCCGCGCGGCGAGCGCCCCGGCTTCCTGGCACTGCACAACACCCCGACGCCGGTGATCCCGATGTTCAGCTCGCTCAAGGAGCTGCGCCGCTACGCGGGCAAGGACTCCAAGCACTTCACCGTCACCGGCGCCGAGGTGCTGGACCTGCTGCCGACCGGCTACGGCTTCGCGCTGGACATGGAGGGCGAGCACCGGATGGTGTTCGACGCCAAGGCCGTGGAGCAGATGGTCGACTTCACCATGCGCCGGATGTACGGCTGACGGACGGCCCACCCCGGGAGAGGAGCCCCGCGCTCCTTCGTCACCACATAGTTCAAGTTTCAACTTGCTTGTTGTTGAGGATTGAACTATTCTCGTGGACGTAGGCCAGAGAACCCCCCTCGAAGGAGGCCGACATGCCCGCCGTGACCGTCGACAACCCGCTGACCCTCCCGCGCGTCACCACGCCGGACCAGACCGTCGCCACCCCGCGGCCGGTGCTCACCGTCGCCACCGCCCCCGAGGGCTTCGAGGGCGAGGGCTTCCCGGTCCGCCGCGCCTTCGCCAAGATCAACCAGAAGTACCTCGACCCGTTCATCATGATGGACCAGATGGGCGAGGTGGACTACGCGGCCGGCGAGCCGAAGGGCACCCCCTGGCACCCGCACCGCGGCTTCGAGACCGTCACCTACATCATTGACGGAACGTTCATCCACCGGGACTCGCACGGCGGTGGCGGCACGATCACCGACGGCGACACCCAGTGGATGACCGCCGGCTCCGGCCTCCTGCACATCGAGACCCCGCCGGAGTCCCTGGTGCGGTCCGGCGGCCTCTTCCACGGCCTCCAGCTGTGGGTGAACCTGCCCGCCTCGGACAAGATGATCACCCCGAAGTACCAGGACATCCGCGGCGGCAGCGTCAAGCTGCTCGGCTCCGAGGACGGCGGCGCGCTGCTCCGGGTGATCGCCGGCGAGCTGGACGGCCACCAGGGCCCGGGCACCACCTTCACCCCGATCACCATGATCCACGCGTCGGTCAACCCCGGCGCCCAGGTCACCCTGCCCTGGCGCGCCGACTTCAACGCCCTCGCCTACGGCCTCGCGGGCAACGGTTCGGCCGGCGCCGAGCGCCGTCCCTTCCACCGGGGCCAGGCCGTCGTCTTCGGCGACGGCGACTCGATCACCATCCGCGCCGACGAGAAGCAGGACTCCCGCGACAACAACTTCGAGGTGGTCCTCCTCGGCGGCCTCCCGATCCGCGAGCCCGTCGCCCACTACGGCCCGTTCGTGATGAACAGCCACCGCGAACTCCAGCAGGCCATGGAGGACTTCCAGGCCGGCCGCCTCGGCACCATCCCCACCGACGCCCACTGACGCCCGCGGACACCCACGGACGTCGGCACACCCGAAGGGCCCGGACCGCTACGGTCCGGGCCCTTCGCCATGTTCGTACCGGAAGCCTCCGGAGTCCCATCCTCCCCTTGTCGCACGGGTGTTGACACCTGCTCCGAGCGTCTCCCCATAATGTCGATTGGTCTGAACCATTGGCCAAATTGGTCGAGACCACCACGGGAGGAAACCCACCATGCGCCGTACCGTCCGGCGGCTCGCCGTACTCGCCGTACTCGCCTCGACACCGCTGATCGCCCTGACCGGTGCCACCGCGGCCGAGGCCCGGCCGACCATCGACACCAGCTCGTACTCCGTCTACGACGGGACGGGCACCTGCTCGATCAACGTGCACTTCTACTACAGCTCGCACTGGTACGTGCAGTACGACCTGATCAACCACGGCAACGGGACCCAGGGCTGCGAAGCCGGCGCGTACACCAGCGACCAGGGCTGGGTCGGCCACATCACCGGCGGCAGCTTCTCCACCAGCGACGACCCCTCCCGCTACGTGCAGCCGTGGGTGCAGAAGGTCGGCGACTCGTCCAGCTTCCGCTGGGGCCAGAACCGCTGACCCGCACCACCCACCCCGCACCACCCGGGCAGCACCGCCCGGGCAGCACCGCCTGAGCAGCGCCTCCGCCGGCTACAGCAACGCGTAGACGGCGGAGGCGTCGTCATGGGTCTTGCCGCGCGGCCAGCGCTCGCAGCCCGCGTCCGCCCGCTCCACCTCGCGGACCTGGGCGATCAGCTCACCCGGACCGGACTCGGCGAGCAGCTGCAGCACGTCCCCCCAACTGCCCAGCCCGAAGCGCTCGGTGTAGCGCGAGGCGCCGTCGGTGAGGGCGGCCAGCGCGTGCAGCCGGTCCAGCCGGACGAAGCCGGTCTCGGCGTGCTCGGCGGCCCGCGGACTGGCGGCGGCGATCCACGGCCCGGTGCCCCGGTTCCGGGCGGCGCGCACCGCCAGCGCGTACTCCAGGTGCAGCGCGGCCCGCTCGGCCGACCCCGGGACGGTCGCCCAGACCTGGCGGCGCAGCCCCTCCCCGCCGGGGAAGCGCTGGTTGTCGCCGATCACCTTGGGCGGGCCGTCCTTGAACTCCAGCACCAGCAGCGAGTCCCCGAGCACCAGGTACTCCAGCGACTCGCCGTGCCGCCGGGCCGCGACCACCATCGCCGCGGGCGTGTTGGCGTGGCCGAGGTCGCAGCGGCCGCCGTGCAGCGCGGCCGTCTCCACGATGGCGTCGGCCAGGCACTCGGCGATCGAGCGGTCCACCCGGTCGGTCAGCCGGGCGAGCAGGTGCACCCCCAACCGGCGGACGTACCAGGCGGTTCCGTGCCGGCACCCGGACTCCAGACCGGCCGGCGAACTGGCGCCGTCCAGCAGGACCAGCGCCTCCGGCGAGGCCGCCGCGAAGTCCTCGCTCTCGCGGTCGGGCCGCCGTGCTTCCCCTGCGAGCTGTAGCTGCATCCCGACAGTGTGGCCGCCACCCCCGGCCCGCGCCCAGACCCCTGCGCCGGTGTGGCGCGGGCCGGGGCCGGTTTCCGGTGGCAGCCGGGGCGATTCGGCCATACCGTCGGATAACGACTGGACAATTCGGCCAATCAGGGCCGTCCAGGTTTGGCACCACCTTCGGGTGCCCGGGCGGCCCGGGACTGACGAGGAGCGGAAGATGTTCTGGCAGTTCATCGTGTTGCTCGCCGCCGCGCTCGGCTTTCCGACCGCCGCACTGTTCTTCCTGATCGGCGGACCGCGCTTCCCCGACGAGCGGCGCGGCCCCGACGCGTAACCCCCGGGCCGGACAAGGCCTACGCGCGCCAGGCCGGGTCGCGGCCGAGCAGCGCCAGCGCCCGCTCGAACCGCCCCGCACCGCCGCCGGGCGCCCGCCCCGGTCCGAACGGCCGGCCGGGCCCCCGGAACTCCGGGGTGTCCGGGACGGCCCCGGTCACCGCCAGCAGCGCGCCCGCCAGCTCCTCGTCGCCGTCCACCGCCGCGACCAGCCGCCCGGTGCCGCCGAGCGCCGCGGCGACGTCCCAGCCGTGCACCAGGGTGTCCAGCAGGTGGAAGCCGACGGCCAGGTCGAGCGGGAACGGCTCGTCGGCACGGAGTTCGGGCAGCCAGAGCGCCCGCCCGGCGGCGGCCGCCTCCCGGAAGGCGGCGATGAGGTCGGCGCCGCTGCGGCGGAAGTCCTCCGCCGGGTCGGCACCCGGTGGGGCGTCCGCGAACAGCGACAGGTCCGGACCGGCGCCCCGGGCGGCCGCGGCGAAGCCCCGGTGCTGGCCGACGCAGTGCGCCAGCAGCGCACCCAGGGTCCACCCCTCGCACGGGGTGGGCCGGCCCAGCTGCTCCGGCCGGACGGCGGCCACCACCTCGACGGCCGACGCCACGGCCCGCGCGTGCAGTTCGACGATCCTCATGCGGCCGCGACCCCCGTTCCGGCGGCGACGAATCCGATCACCTGGTCCACCACGGCCGGTTCCGCGACGATCCGGCGGTGGCCGAGCCCCCGGGTGACCACCAGGTCGAGCCGCTCCCCGTACGCCCGCTTCAAGCGGTGCGCCTGGCCGAGCGGCACCACGTCGTCGCCCTCGTCGTGCAGCACCAGGACCGGCAGCCCGATCTCCGCCGCCCGGCGCGCGGCGTCGTACCGCTCCCAGACCCCGGCGTCCCCGGCGAACAGGTCCTGTTCGATGCGGCGGCGCAGCGCCCGCTCGACGGTGGCGTCCAGGCCCAGTCCGGCGCAGAAGGCGGCCGGGAAGAAGCCCACCTCGGACACCCCGGACACGGCCGCCAGCCGGCCCGCCCGCAGGCCGTCGCCGAGCGCGCCGAAGGCCGCGCAGACGCCCAGCGAGTGCGCCACCACGGCCTCGAACGGCCCGTACCGGTCCTGGAGCCGCAGCGCCAGTTCGCGGTACTCCAGCACGCTGGTGGCGCGTCCGCCGGAGTCGCCGTGGCCCGGCGCGTCGAAGGCCAGGACGCTCAGGCCGAGGGCGCGCAGCCGGGGGACGAAGGGCGCGAAGCGGGACGCCCGGGAGCGCCAGCCGTGCAGCAGCAGGACGGGCCGTTCGCCACTGCCCCAGCGGTAGCCGACCACGGGTCCGCCGTCGACGGCGAGCGGTTCGCGGGCCGCCCCGTGGTGGACCTCCCGCTCGGCGGGCCGGACCGGGCTGCGCCGCAGCGGGCGCCGGAAGAGTTCGAAGGCCGCCCGGCCGGCCAGGCCGGGGGCGATCCGGGCGGTGGGGTTGAGGGCGGTGCGGATCAGTGCCTGGGCCGGGTCCATCGGGTCTCCCCTGCTCTCTGCGTGCTGCGCTCCCTGGGCCTTGCTCCTTGCTCGGGGCGAGATATTAGCACGACCGTTCGTGCAGTTTTCAGACCACCGCCGGACCGCCGCCCCCACGAACCGACCCACTACCCTGGGCGACACCCCACCGCGACGAGGAACGAGGGCGCACCATGGCCGCACCGACCACGGACGGACGGGTCCTGCGCGGGGAGGAGACCCGCCGGGCCGTCCTGCGCCGCGCCGTCGGGATCGCCTCCGTCGAAGGCCTGGACGCGCTGTCCATCGGCCGCCTCGCCACCGACCTCGGACTCAGCAAGAGCGGCGTCTTCGCCGGCTTCGGCTCCAAGGAGGAGCTCCAGCTCGCCACCGTCCGCGCCGCCCGCCGGATCTTCGCCGACGCCGTCCTCACCCCGGTCGCCGAGATCCCGCCCGGCCTCGCCCGGGCCCGCGCGCTCTGCGAGAGCTGGCTCGCCTACTCCCGCACCCGGGTCTTCCCCGGCGGCTGCTTCTTCTACCAGGTCACCGCCGAGTTCGACGCCCGCCCCGGCGCCGTCCGGGACGCCCTGGCCGGCTGCGCCCGGGAATGGCACGGCACCGTCGTCGAAGCCCTCGCCGGGGCCCGCGGCACCGGCGCCCTGCGCCCCGACGCCGACCTCGACGACCTCGCCTTCGCGCTGATCGCCGTCCTGGAGGCGGCCAACGCCCAGGCCGTCCTGCACCAGGACGACGCCCCCTACCAGCGGGCCGGCCGCCTCCTGCCGGGCCTGCTCCGCACCGCCGCCACCGACCCGGCCGACCCCGCGCTCGCCTGAGCCGCCACCCCGTACCCCCCGCTACCCCGTACCCGCCGCTACCCCAACGCCCGCTGCCCCAACGCCCGCTCCAGCACGGCGGCCCCGGCGAGCAGCCGCTCGTCCGCCCCCGCCGCGCCGACCAGTTGGAGACCGAGCGGCAGCCCGTCCGCCGTCCGGCCGGCCGGCAGGCTCACCGCGGGCAGACCGAGGAAGCTCCACGGCAGCGACATCACCCCGTTCCCGGTGTCGTGCAGGCCCTCCGGCGCCCCGCCGGTCGCCGAGGGCGCCAGCCACAGGTCCACCCCGGCGGCGGCCGCCGCCCCGGCCACCCGCTCCCGCAGCCCCTCCCGGAACCGCAGCGCGGCCGCCCGGTCCACCGCCGCGACCCCCTGCCCGACCCGGATGCTCGCCACCGTCTCCGGCCGGTACAGCCCGCCGAAGCGGGCGAACCAGTCGGCGTGGCTGCGGGCCAGCTCGAACCGGTTGACGACCTGCAACTGCCGCACCACCTCGGCGAAGTCGGGGAACAGCGGCACCCTGCGCACCGTCACCCCGGCCCGGACCAGCCGTGCCACCTGCTCCTCGAAGGCCCGCCGCGCGGCCGGCTCCGCCCGCTCCAGGTACGGCCCGTCCGGCACCCCGCACACCGGGGCCGCCGCCTCCCCCTCCCCGGGCCGCCAGTCCTCGCACAGCAGCGGGGCCACCAGTGCCGCGCCCGCCGGATCGGCGGTGAACACGCCCAGGGTGTCGAAGCTCGGCGCGTTCGGGACCACGCCCGCGAACGGGATCCGCCCGTACGTCGGCCGGAACCCCACCACCCCGCAGTACGCGGCCGGCCGGATCACCGAACCCACCGTCTGGGTGCCGATCGCCAACGCCACCAGCCCGGCCGCCACCGCCGCCGCCGACCCGCTGCTCGAACCGCCCGGGGTGTGCCCCGGCCGGTGCGGATTGCGGGTCGGGCCCGGGGCGGTCGCGGCGAACTCGGCGGTCACCGTCTTGCCCGCGACCATCGCCCCCGCCGCCAGCAACCGGTCCACCACCACGGCCTGCGGCCCGGCCAGCACACCCGGCGGCAGCGCGGACCCCGCGTGCGTGGGCAGGCCGTCCACGTGCACGATGTCCTTGATCCCCACCGCCACCCCGTACAGCGGCGGCCGCCCGGCCGGTTCCGGGTAGCGCGCGGCCAACTCCCTTGCCCGCGCCCGCAGTCGGTCGTGCCGACCAGGCTCCGCCACGAACGCGTGGAGCAGCGGGTCCACCCGCTCGACCCGCGCGCAGAACCGGTCGACGTACTCGGACAACCCGGGCGTGCCGGAGCGCAGCCCCGCGGCCTCGACGGTCAGCGACCGGGGCCGGACCAGCGATTCCTCCATACCGAGCACCGTAGCGCCCGGCCGCTCACTGGTGCTCGGCCGACAGGTACGGCGTCTCGCGCAGGAAGTACGCCCCGCAGGTGTGGCAGCACAGCTCCGGGGTCCGCCCCCAGTCCACCGCCTCCCGCACCGGCGCCCCGGGATCGAGTTCCCGGCCGCACATCGCCACGCTCTGCGACCCCCGGACCACGTGCCACAGCCGCACCCCTCCGGCCTCCCCCTCGGGGCCGAACTCGGCTCGCATCTGGTGCATCATGCCCCCATCGTCCGGCGGCCCCCACGCCCCGGCAACCGGAGCACCCTGCCTCCCGCCCCCGCCCGGGAGCACCGGCACCCCACCCCGGTAGGGTACGCGGGCGAACCAGTGCCGACGGCCCGCGCCGAAGCCTCAAATCGCCCAAAACCACCTGTATTTCGCCCAAAGATGGAGCTAGTCGCGTGCGCTCTTCCCGCCTTCTCGCCGCCTCCGCGCTGACGGCACTCGCCCTCTGCGCCACGGCCGGCGCCGCCACCGCGAGCGCCGTCGGGATCACCTCCCCGACCCCGGCCCCGACCGGCACCACGACCGCGACCACCGCCCCGAGCACCCCGGCGCCCGGCACCCCGGCGCCGAGCACCCCCGCGACCGGCACGCCGAGCGCCCCGGTCACCCCCACCGTCAAGCCGGTGCCGAAGCCGACCGTCGACAACCGGTGCCACGGCGGCGTCTACCAGAGCGCCCTGCTCAAGGCCACCGGCACCGGCCTGTACGGGACCACCCTGGTCAAGGGCGGACCGGCCGCCGAGGTCACCGTGACCTGGGAGAACAAGAGCGGCGTCGACCTGCCCGTGGTCCACAACTCCCTGTACGTCACGGACGAGTTCGACGGCAACGTCCCGGTCCAGTGGAGCACCGCGTTCTTCGACGTCCAGCTGAACACCGGCGACGGCTGGAAGCCCGCGCAGCTCAACGACCGGAGCCTCATCACGCCCGAGTTCAAGCTGGCCAAGGGCGAGAAGCTCACCTACAAGGTCCGGATCGCCGCCACCGCCAAGGCCCCGGTCGGCCGCTACGGCGCCAACTACGAGGCCGGCTCGGACGCCTTCGACAACGACAAGGTCCCCACCCCGGCCAACAACAAGCCCCAGGCCTGCACCCAGTTCCTCGACGACTACCTGGGCGAGTTCCACGTCGCCGAGGCCGGTGGCGCCACCACCGCGGCCACCGTGCCCGCCGCAGTCGCCACCGCCTCCGCCTCCCCGTCGGCCGGCCCGCACCTGGCCGAGACCGGCAGCTCCTCCAACACCCTGCCGATCGCCCTCGGCGGCGCCGCCGTCCTGGCCGCGGGCGCCGGTACCCTGTTCGTCCTGCGCCGTCGCAAGGCGGGCGCGCACAGCTGATCCCGCGTGAAATGAACCGAGGGGCGCGGACAACCGTTCGGGCCCCTCGGTGGTCTTCCGGGAGAGCGACACCCGACCCCACCGCTGGAGCCCGCCGATGCGTCCCGCCCGCCTTCCCGCCGCCTGCACCCTGCTCGTGCTCACCGCCGGTCCGGCCGCCCTCGCCACGGTCCCCGCGTTCGCCTCCGACACCCCGACCACCGCCCCCGCGACGCCCACCGGGGCACCCAGCGGGGCACCCACCGGGACGCCTTCCGAGACCGCGACGCCGACCCCGGCGCCGACCGCCCCCGCCGACTGCCCGGAAGGCACCACCGCCGACCCGATACCGGCCACCGGCGGCACCGGCACCCCGGGCGAACTCGCCGTCACCTTCACCAACACCAGCACCGCCACGGTGAAGCAGCTCGCCACCACCGTGGCCCTCGCCGACGGCAGCGGCAGCCTCCCGCTGGAACTGCGCGCGGGCGCCGGAGCCTGGAAGCCCCTCGCCGTCACCGGCACCCCGGTCGACACCGGCGCCTACCAGGTCCCCCAGGGCCAGCGGCTCACCCTCCAGGTCCGGCTCGCCGCCGGCACCCCGCGCGGCGACCACCGCCTCACCTTCACCGCCAGGTCCGAGGTCCTCCCGAGCGGCTCCGCCCCGGCGAAGAAGTACACCTGCCCCCAGCTCACCGCCGCCTACACCGGCACCCTCACCCCCGCCGACCACGCCCAGCCCGCCACCGGCACCACCCCCACCCACCTCGCCGACACCGGCGCCGGCACCGCCACCCGCCCCCTCGCCATCACCGGCACCACCGCCCTCCTCCTCGGCACCACCCTCCGCCTCCTCACCCGCCGCCGCCCCACCACCGACTGACGGGCACCCGCCCGGACACGCTCAGGACGCAGCGCGCAGCAGCGCGCCGTCCTGCCACTTGAGGATCTTGTCGAAGCTCACGATGGCCCCGCGGAGCGGGTGGTTGCGGAGCTGGACGTGGTCGGTGAGGGCGTGGATGAGGAAGAGGCCGCGGCCGGATTCGGCGGTGAGGTCGGGGAGGGTGTCGAGGTCGACCGGGCGGAGCGTGGGGGCCGCGGGACGGTGGGGGAGGACGTGGGTGTCGTAGGGGTGGCCGTCGCGGCGGGGGCGGTGGGCGGTGAGGACGCGGGCCGGGACGTTGCGGCGGGGTCGCCGGGGGAGGCGCGGGCCTAGGCCGGGGCGACGCCGTGGGCGAGGGCGGGCGGGGGGTGGACCCCCGCGGTCGCCAAGGCAGCGGGCGGGATGCGACAGCACGCC
>NZ_JBHZCY010000165.1:0-18583 GCF_042786665.1 Kitasatospora sp. NPDC059146
GGGGAGCAGCGGCGGGCCGGCGGCCTCGGGTGGTCTGCGGGCACTCAGGCAGTCAGTGGGCGCCCCGGCTGTCAGCGCGCGCCGAGCTGGTCCGGGGCCGGGCGCGGCGCCGCGACGGGCGGCCGGGCGTCGGTGCCGGGCGCGGCGGCCGGGGCCGGTCGCAGCGGCCACCAGAGGGCGCGGCCGAGCAGGGCGGCCAGGGCCGGAACGGTGACCAGTGAGAGCACCAGCGCGGAGAGCAGGATCCCCAGGGTCAGCGAGAACGCGACCTGCTCGCTGCCCGGGGTGGTGGCCAGCGTCGCGAAGGAGCCGGCCAGCACCAGGCCGGCGGTGGCGACGGCCGGGGCGGTGTGCCGGACGGCGCGGGCCACGGCGGAGCGGGCCGACCCGGGCCGGTGCATCTCCTCGCGGATCCGGTCGGTGATCAGGATGTTGTAGTCGGTGCCGAGCGCGACCACGAACAGGAACAGCACCAGCGGGAGCGTGAAGGAGACACCGGGCCGGTCCAGCCCGTGCTGGAACAGCAGGGTGGCCGCGCCGAGGGTGGCGGCGAACCCGAGGCCGACGGAGAGCATCAGCGCGACCGGGGCGAGCAGGCTGCGCAGGAGCAGCAGCAGGATCAGGGCGATCAGGGCGGCCGCGACCGGGAAGACCACGGTGAGGTCGCGGTCGACGGCGGTGGCAATGTCGGCGAAGATCGCCGCGGTGCCGCCGACGTGGCCGACCGTCCCGGCCGGGGTGTGGGCGGCGACCGCGGCGCGGACCGGGCCGGAGGCGAGGTCCCGGGCACGCTGGCTCTGCGGGTCGGCGTTCAGGTAGAGGTCGATCCGGGCGGCCCGGTGGTTGTCGGCGAGGACGGGCCGGCCGACCTGGCCCACCCCTTCGACGCCCTTGAGCTCGCGGGCCAGGCCGTCGAAGCGGGCCGCGTCGACGGTGCCGCCGTCCCGGGCGACCAGGTAGACGGTCGTCGGGTCGGAGACGCCGGCGGGCATGGCCCGGGCGATCTCGGCGGCGGTGGCGGCGGCGGCCGTGGTGGTGGAGTCGCCCTGGCTGTAGTCCATCTTGAGTCCGGCGGTGCCGGCGGCCAGCGTGCCCAGCAGGGCGACGGAGGCGAGCAGCAGCGCCAGCGGCCGGCGGGCGACGAGCTCACCGAAGCGGGCGGCGACGCCCGGGCGCGGCTCCCGGCGCAGGGCGCGGGAGGGCCAGAAGATCCCGCGGCCGCAGGCGGCGAGCAGGGCGGGCATCAGGGTGAGGCTGCCCAGCAGCATGACCAGCACGGCGACGGCGACGGCCGGGCCGAGCGAGCGGAACTGGCCGAAGCTCGCCACGGCCAGGGTGGCGAAGGCGGCGACGATGGTCAGCGCGGCGGAGGTGATCGCGGTGCCGACCTTGCCGGACACCTCGGCGGCGGCCTCCCGGGCGTTCTGCTCGGGCCGGGCGCGCAACTGCTCGCGGAACCGGAAGAGCAGGAACAGCAGGTAGTCCACGCCGATGCCGAGCAGCACCACCCCGATCAGGCTGGGGGTAGAGCTGTCCAGCTTGAGACCGGTGAGGGCGGCCGCGCCGGCCACGGCGCCGCCGGCCGCGCCGCTGACCATGGCGACCGCGAGCAGCGGCAGCAGGGCGGCGAGCACGCTGCGGAAGACCAGCACGTTGAGCAGCACGATCAGTGCGGTGAGCAGGGCGCTGCCGAGCACCATGGCGCCCCGGTTGGCCTCGGTGGTGTCGGACACCTGGGCGAGTCCGCCGGTGAACCCGGTGCGCATGCCGATCCCGTCGAACTGGGCCCGGGCCTGGTCCCGGAAGGTGCGGTAGACGCCCTGGACGCCCTCGTCCGCGGCGTTGCCGGTCAGTTCGACGCTGAGCAGTTCGAAGGTGCGGTCCGGTGCGACCGTGGCGGGAGCGACCCGGGGCGTCTGGGAGCGGTCGGGGACCAGCGCGGCCGGCTCGTCCGGCTTCCGGGGCATGGTGACCTTGCGTTCCCCCAGCTTGGCGGCGCCGGCCTCGATCTTGTGCTGGTCGTCGGCGGTGAGCGCCTTCCCGTCGGTGCGGGCGACCAGCACGGTGACGGTGGTGGCGTCCGGCTTGATGCCGAAGTCCTGCTCGGCGATCCGCAGTGCGGCCGCCGAGTCGTAGCTGCGCGGCAGGAACTCCCCGCTCTGCGACTGGGTCACCCGGGACATCAGCATCGGGCTGAGCACGGCCAGCCCCATGCCCAGCACCGCCCACACGGCGATGACCTTCCAGGCGTGTCGGGTGGAGAATCCGGTCAGTGCGCGGATCACTGTTCCTCCGGTCGGTGGACGCGAACGTCGGCCTCTGGACCGGGGGTTCCCGGCCTGTTCCAAGACCATCAGCCGCGGGGGTGCCGGGGCGTCCTGGCAGCGGAGGATTCCGCCGGGGGCCCGCGCTCCCCCGCCGGGGGCCGGGACCGGGACCGTGGTCCTGGTCCGGGCCCCTGCTCCTCCGCCCGGGGGAGCACGCCCGGCCCGGCCCGCCAATGCCAGAATGGGGGCGTCAGCGCTGGTCAGCCGGGAGGAATCAGATGGACGGGCGTCAGCGCCCCGGGGTGGACGCGGGTACCGACGGGCCGCTGGAGGACTGGACGGACCGCCTGCCGTGGACCCGTACCGACGCCATGGTGGCCATCGGCGCCGGCGCCCTGGACCTGATCGGCTACGTCCTGCTCGGCCCGGCGACCGGCGCCCTCAGCATGTCCGTGCCGGGCTTCGCCGTGGTCGTCCTCGCCGGCCTGCCGCTGCTGGCCCGGCGCAGCCGCCCGGTGCCGGCGCTGGCCGCCGTCCTGGTGCTCCAGGCGGCGGCCGACCTGCTCTCCCCGAGGGGCCCGCACTTCGGCGCGGTGCTGGTCGTCGCGCTGTACTCGGTCGCGGTGAGCCGGGGCGTCCCGGTGACCGCGGCCGCCGTGGGCGTGACGGCGGTGACCACCACGCTGAGCCAGCTGCGCTTCGAATCCCCGCTCTGGCCGCAGCTCATCGCCGACCCCGTAGCCGCCGTCATGGTGGCCGGGGCCGGTCTGGCGGTGGCCCGCTGGCAGCGCGAGGTGGCCGCCAACCGCCGGCTGCTGGCGGACCGCGCGGTGGCCGACGAACGCCGCAGGATCGCGAGGGAGTTGCACGACATCGTGGCCCACCACATCACCACCATGCAGCTGATGGCCGGCGGTGCCCGCGCCAATCTCGGGGACCAGGAGGTGGTCCGGGACGCCCTGGTCGTCCTGGAGTCCTCGGGCCGGCTGGCGCTGCGCGAGATGCGCCAGCTGCTGAACGTGCTGCGGACCGGGGACGAACCGGATGCCGCCCCGCCGCTGCCCCAGCCCGGGGTGGAGGACCTGGAGCGGCTGGTGGACGAGTCCCGGGTGGCCGGGCTGCCGACCGAGTTCACCGTCGACGGGCCCCCGCGCCCGCTGCCGCCGACGGTCGGCCTGACCGTCTTCCGGATCGTGCAGGAGGGCCTCACCAACGCCCGCAAGTACGCCGGGCCCGCCCGGGCCACCGTCCGCCTCGCCTACCACCCGGACCGGGTCACCGTCGAGGTGCGGGACGACGGCGGCGGCGCGCCCCCGGCGGAGCCCACCGGCCGGGCCGGGTACGGCCTGCTCGGCATGCGCGAGCGGGTCGCCCTGCACGGCGGCACCCTGGCGACCGGCCCGCAGCCGGGCGGCGGCTTCGCCGTGGCCGCCGAACTCCCGCTGAGCGACGCCGAATCGGCCGAGGCCGCGGTCCAGACCGGGCAGGTGCTCCGATGACCGGGCGGATCCGGGTGCTGCTGGTGGACGACCAGCCGCTGGTGCGCCGCGGCCTGTCGCTGATCCTCTCCCCCGACCCGTCCCTGACCGTGGTCGGCGAGGCCGGGGACGGCGAGCAGGCCGTCGCCGCCGCCCTCCGGCTGCTCCCCGACGTCGTGGTGATGGACATCCGGATGCCCGTCCTGGACGGCGTCGGCGCGACCGAGCGGCTGGCCCGGGAGCTGCCCGGCTGCCGGGTCCTGGCGCTGAGCACCTTCGACATGGACGAGTACGTGGTGGCCGCGCTGCGCGCCGGCGCCCACGGCTTCCTGCCCAAGGACGTCTCCCCGGAGGAGCTGGGCTCGGCGATCCGGACGGTGCACGCCGGGGAGGCGGTGGTCGCCCCGCGGCTGCTCACCCGGCTGATCTCCACCTACGTCCGGGCGCCCGCCGCGCCCGCCCCGGCATCGCCGGCCGCCGTGCGGTGCGGCGAGCTCACGCCCCGGGAGGTCGACGTGTGGCGGCTGATCGCCACCGGGCTCGACAACGCCGCGATCGCGCTGGCCCTGGAGATCAGCCAGTCCACCGTGAAGAACTACATCACCAGCATCTTCGGCAAGCTCGACGTCCGGGACCGCGCCCAGGCGGTGATCGCCGCGTACGAGTCCGGCCTGGTCACCGCCCGCACGGGGCAGGGCGACCAGGCCGGCCGGAACTCCGGCTAGTCCAGGCTCTTGAGGAAGTCCAGCAGCGCCTCGGTGACCTCGGCCGGGCGCTCCTGCTGGGTCCAGTGGCCGGTGTCTGGCAGCCGGACGTGCCGGTGCAGCCGCGGGGTCAGCTCCGTCAGCAGGTAGTCCAGCACACCGGGCGGGATCATCGCGTTCACCAGGTCCTGCTCGCCGGCCACGTACAGCGCGGGCACCTCGATCCGCAGGCCGGTGAAGGCAGCCATCAGCTCGTTGTTGCGGTCGATGTTGCGGTACCAGTTGAGCCCGCCGGTGAAGGCCCGCTCACCGTGCCGGGCGTAGTCGGCGGCGAACACATCGAGGTCCGCGTCGGTGAGCCAGCCGGGCAGCCGGTCCGGCTCCGGGATGGTGTCCAGCAGGGTCCTGCCCTCGGGGACGACCCACGGCCGCGGCTCGCCACCGGGCTGGAGGCCGCACAGCACGCGGCGCAGGCTGGACCTGATGTCGGCGGCCAGCTCGGCGTCGGCCCGGCCGGGCTGCTGGAAGTAGATCTGGTAGAAGCCCTCGCCGAACCTCTCCCGGGCCGCCTGCAGCGTGCCGGGGCCGGCCGGCAGCGGCGGGACGCTCAGGCCGGCGACCCCGCGCACCAGGTCCGGCCGGAGGGCGGCGGTGCCCCAGGCGACCGGCGCGCCCCAGTCGTGGCCGACCACCACGGCCTTTCCCCCGCCGAGTTCGCGGATCAGCGCGGTGACGTCGCCGATCAGGTGCAGTACGGAGTACGCGTCCACGGACGCCGGCTGCGCGCTGCGGGCGTAGCCGCGCTGGTCGGGGGCGACCACCCGGTACCCGGCCGCGGCGAGCGGCGCGAACTGGTGGCGCCAGGAGTACCAGCTCTCCGGGAAGCCGTGCAGCAGCAGGACCAGCGGCCCCTCCCCCTGTTCGGCGAGGTGCAGCCGGACACCGTTCACCTCGATCTCGCTGTGCTTGATCGCCTCGTTCAACTCCCGCTCCCGTTCCGCTCCGTAGGACCCCGAGGGCTCTCCTCCCGGGCTCAACAAGCGGACGGCCCCGGCTTGTTCCGGCACCGGGACAAGCAGCCGAGGCCGCCCCGGAACTCCGGGACGGCCTCGGCCTCAGGCTGGTGCGCTGAACTGGTTGAGCGTCAGTTCACCGTGTAGCTGTAGGGGATCGCCGCGAGCACCGCACCGGTGGTGCCGAGGCTGTTGTTGGCGGTCGGCACGAAGGTCGGGCCGGACACCAGGTAGAGCAGACCCTTGACCGTGCTGCCCTTGGGGCCGGTCGGGGTGACGGTCACCTGCAGCGAGCCGGTGGCGCCGGGGGCGACGGTCACCGGGGCGGCGGCCGTGGCCGTGGCGTTCACCGCGGCGGCGTACGGGTCACCGGTGCTGGAGGTCAGCGCCGGGTCGAACGCCAGGGTGTGCGCGGTGGCGGTGATGGTGGAGGTGCCCTTCGGCGCGCCGGCGGTGCCGAACGGGCCGATCTGCTGGACGAAGGTGCTCCAGGCACCGGGGACGATCGGCTGCTCGGCGCTGCCCTTGGAGGTGGCGACCGAGATGGCGGAGCCGTCCTGGGCCTTCTTGAGGTCACCGAAGAGGTCCGGCGAGGCGGTGGTGGCGCTCAGCTCGATCTGCGCCGGCGTCGAGGACGCCGCCACGGCCTTGAGCTGGTCGGTGCTCGGCGGCACCAGGAAGCTCGGCACCGAGGAGGTCAGGCTCAGCGGCAGGTTGACGCTGGCCGAGGCACCCTGCGGGACGAGCGGCAGGTCGACGCGCTTGTCGAGGCGGCCGTCGGCCGCGATCGACTGGGTGGCGACCGTGTTGTTGGTGTAGTTGACGTTGACGGTGACCGGCTTGCCGGCCGCCAGCTTCGTCTTCGGGTCGTTCGGCAGACCGGCCGCGGTGGCCTGGTTCTGGTTGAACGCGATGCTGCCGGCGAAGTCCTGGGCGAGCTCCTGGCCGCTGACCGGGCCGAGCACGTTCAGGACGAAGCGCCAGTGGCCCTCGGCCGGGTTGATCGTGGTGGCCGAGACGCCGTTGGCGGCGCCGGTCAGGTTGCCCTGGGCGTCGAACAGCGTGTTGCCCTCGATGTCGACCGGGGTGCCGTTCGGGCTGATCAGGGCGCCCTGCATGAACAGGTTCGCGTCCTTGCCGACGGTGACGCCGACCCGCAGGTCCTTCTGGCCCTTCGGGACGTCGAAGCCGTAGGCGAACATCTGCGTCGGCGAGGAGCCGCGGCCGTTGCCACCGGTGATGGTGCCGGTGAAGCTGCCCTTGCCGTCCTTGACCGGGACGAGGCTGCGCAGCACGACCGGGACGCTGGTGGTGTTGCCGTTCGAGCTGGAGACGAGGACCGCCTCGCTGCTGTCACCGCTGGTCGCCGGGGTGGTCAGCTGGACCTTGAGGGTCTTGGTCTGACCGGGCTGCAGCTCGGTGGTGTTCGGGCTCACCGCGCCGGCCGGGACCGCGCGCTGGGTGGAGGTGCCGAACTGGACGTCGCCGGTGTAGCCGGCCTTGCCCGCCGGGGTGTACATGATGGCGGTCCACTCGCCGGCCACCGGGTGCGGGACGTCGACCAGGCCGAAGTTGGCCGGGGTGGCGCCGCCCTGCGGACGGGTGTTGGTCTCGAAGCGGCCCGACGGGTCGAGCAGCGTCATGCGGACCACGGGGCCGTTGGTGACCGGGTTCGGGCCGCCGTGCCAGGCGATCGACGCCGCGAGGCGGTCGGCACCGGCCGGAACGGTGAACTTGACCTGCTTCTGCACCCAGTCGGCACCGTTGGTGGCGTACTTGAAGGTGTCGGTCGAGGCCGAGTCCAGCTTGACGACCTGCTGGTTGGTGGCCTGCGGCGCGAAGCTGCGGGTGGTGGCGCTCACCGACTGCGGCTCGTCACTGGTGTTGGTGACGGAGACGTCGGCGGTGTGGGTCGAACCGGGGGCGCCCTGGATGCTCACCTGGCCGGTGTTGACCACGACGGTGCGGGCACCGTCGGTGCCGTCGCCGTCGTCGTAGCCGCGGGCGGCCTCGACGGCGGCCCGGACGTTGAGCAGACCGGCGCCCTGCTCCTCGGCGGGGACGCCGAGGTCGGTGGCGGTGCCGGTGATGAACTTCTTCACCAGCGCCGGGGACGGCGAGTCGCCGCCGTGGGTGTCGCGGTAGGCCTGGATGACCAGGGCCGCGGCACCGGTGACGAACGGGGCGGCCTGGCTGGTGCCGCCGAAGGGCTGGATGTTCGAGCCCTTGCCGTTGAAGTTGGTGCAGTCCGCGTACTTGGTGGTGTCGGCGGTGCACAGCGCCCAGTCCGACTCGCCCGGGGCGACCAGGTCGAGGGTGCGGCCGGCCATGGTGAAGCCGCCCGAGGAGAGCGCGGAGATCCGGCTGTTGTTCCAGGTCTTGTTGGAGAACTTGGAAGCCGCGTAGCCGGTCTGCTGGTAGTTCTGGTTGTCCGTCGACGCGCCGACCGAGATCACGTACGGGTCGGTGGCCGGGGTGCCGATGGTGCCGCTGATACCGGCGTCACCGGTGGAGACCGCGACGGTGACACCGGCCTTGACGGCCTGCTCGTTGAAGAGCGCGATGGTGTCGTGGGCGCCGCTGTCCGGGGTGACGTTGCCGCCGAAGGACTCGTTCAGCACGTCCACGTGGGCGACCCGCACCGCGTAGTCGATGGACTGCAGGATCGACGAGTTGGACATCATCTCGCCGCCGGCCTTGAGGGCGACCAGGTCGGCGTCCGGGGCGAGGCCGCGGATGTTGATGTTGCAGCCGGCCGGCAGCGGGTGCGAGGCGTTGACGAACTGCGAGACGTCGTAGGTCTGACGGCCCTGGGCGATGACCGCCGAGGCGTCGCCGAAGGCCTCGGCGCCACCGCTCGGCGCGTCCCAGCCCTCACCCGAGAAGTCCTGGTGGTCGACCACGGCGTGCGAGCCGTCGGCCCGGATGAAGTCCGGGTTGTTCGGGTCGAGCGCGTCGGCGATGTAGGCGACCTTGACGCCCTTGCCGGTGGCCAGGTTCTCCACGCCGGGGTTGCCGTTGCCGCTGTAGGCACGGACCGAGTAGAGGCCCTCGGGCTCCAGCAGCGGCTTGGTCGGGTCGGAGGGGCAGACCGTGTTGGTCGCGTTCTCCTGGGAACCCTGGCCGTTGCTGCCCGAAACGGCCTTCGACGCGTCGCCGGACTTGCCGGAGGCCGTGGCCGCGGTGTCCGCCTTCTTGGCGGTGGTCGAGGCGACGGGGGCCACCTGGACCTGGGTGTCGGCGACCACGGCGGCGACCGCCGGGTCGGACTGGAGCGCCGCGCGCTCGGCCGGGCTGACCGTGGCGGAGAAGGCGTTGCCGACCACGAAGCTCTTGACGTTGGTGCCGCCGTTGGCCTTGACCTTGTCCAGCAGCGGCTTCTGCGCGCTGGCGGTCTTCTGCTCACGTGCGCCGAGGTGACCGTGGTCGGCCGGGGCGTCCGCTATCTGGTCCTTCAGGATCACGATCACCGGTGCCGGCGACCCGTCCGAGGACGCCGCCTGGGCGTTCTGCGGATCCTGGGTCGGGGCCGCGCTCGCGATGGTCCCGAGGCTCAGGACCATGGACGCGGCGGTGACGGTGACGGCGGCTGCTAGCTGGGTCTTGCGCCAGCCGATCAATGGACATCCTTTCGTCTGATGAGACGTCAGGTTGCACGATCCAGCCTACGAATCCTGGTCGGACGCGCGGTGCTCCGGACCGCGCGTCCCGACAGCGGTCGCATTCCAGCGCATCCGGCACGACCACGACAAGGGGTTAAAACCCCATCAGAAAGTAAAAATGACCATCAGAAAGTAAAATACACAGTATAAATCCGGCCGCTGCTGCCCCTTTTTCACCGATCAGAGCCGGTCAGGGACGGTCAAAACAGGCTTCCGCGGCGGCAAAAACGTCAGTGGCGAACTCTGGACACTGGCGGAACATCGCCACTCCGGCCCACCCGCTGCCTCTTTGTCGACACCGCGACTCTTCTTCCCCGTCGACGGCCCTCGAAACAACGCTCGGCACCCAGAACGCTCGGCACGCAGAACGCTCGGCACGCAGAACGAACGGGGCGGCCGAGGAGTTCACCCCAGGCGCTCCCGGGCGTCCGCGAGGTCCTCGGCCGTCGGCGCGTCGTCCTGGGTCAGCCGGTGGCGCCAGTAGCCGGTGAAGTCGATGTCCGACTTCGGCACCCCGTGCTCCTCCACCAGGCAGCGGCGCAGCGCCCGCACCGCGCCCGCCTCCCCGGCCAGCCAGGCGAAAGGCCGCCCGCCCGGCAGCGCGCCGCCCCGGAACGCCGCGGTCAGCAGGGCGCCCGGGGCCGCGCCGTCGCGGTGCAGCCAGCGCACCTCCAGTTCGGCCCGGGTCGCCAGCCGCTGACGCTCCGCCCGGTCCGCGACCTCGATCCAGGCGTACGCCCGCACCCCCTCCGGCAGGGCCTCCAGCAGCGTCGCCACGGCCGGCAGGGCGGTCTCGTCGCCGGCCAGCAGCACCCAGTCGGCCGCCGCCGCGACCTGGGCGAACGGGACCGGCGGGGCGTACAGCGCGGAGGGCCCGACCATGCCGAGCCGGTCCCCCGGCGCGGCCCGCAGCGCCCAGGCCGCGGCCACGCCGGAGTCGCCGTGCAGGACGAAGTCGACCTCGATCCGCCGGGTGCCGGGGTGCCTGCGGCGCAGGGTGAAGCTACGCATGACCGGGCGGTCGGCCTCGGGGATCGCCAGATAGGCCTGGTACCAGCCCATCGGGTCGTCCTGCCCCGCCGGCAGCTCCGGCTCGCGCTGCCCCGGGCGCGGGAAGCAGAGCTTGAGCTGCTGGTCGGGCGTGCCGCCCACGGTGTCGTCCAGGGCCTCCGCCTCGAAGACGACCCGGGCGGTGCGCGGCGTGATCCGGTCGACCGCTACGACCTCGATGAAGGTGACGGGCAGAGTCATCGGTAACCCCTCGCTGTGCGGACCGCTGTGCGGAATCCTGATAACTTACGGCATAAAGAGTTGCTGGCGCCAGGATACTTTACGCCATAAGGAGATGTCGGGATGACCGTCTACGCCGGGCAGGGAGACGCCCACCGCTCACTCGCCCTGCTGTGGGGGCACCCCGGGGAACCGCGCACCGGGCGCAGCGGCCCGAAACCGGGGCTGAGTGTGGACGCGATCGTGTCCGCCGGAATCGCGGTGGCCGACGCCGAGGGAATGGCCGCCCTGTCGATGCGCGCCGTGGGCGAACGGCTCGGCCGCACCGCGATGGCGCTCTACACCTACGTGCCCGGCAAGGCCGAACTGCTCGACCTGATGCACGACCGGGTGCTCGCCGAGCTCCCCACCGGAACACCGGAGTTCGACGACTGGCGGGCCGACGTCACCGCCTGGGCCGAGGAGTTGTACGCCTGCTACCTGCGCCACCCCTGGGTGCTCCAGGTCTCGCAGGCCCGCCCCGTCCTCGGCCCGGCCGAACTCGCCGCCATGGAACACCTGTTGGCTGCGCTGCGACCCGCCGGCCTGCCCCCCGGGCGGCTGCGCGGGGCGGTCGCCGCGCTCTGGCAGTTCGTCCGCGGCACGGCCGCCGCCACCGCCGACGCCCGCGGCGCGGCGGCCGCCACCGGCGTCACGGACGAGGAGTGGTGGAGCACCCGCTCCGCCCGGCTCGCCGAACTGGCGCCGGACTTCCCGCAGCGCTTCCCGCTGCTGACCGCCCTCCAGAGCACCGGCGGCAGCCCGGAGGACACCGGTGCGGACGCCTTCCGCACCGGCCTGGCCGTCCTGCTCGACGGGGTGGCCGCGGGCGTCGGCGCCTGAGCCGAGGGGCCGGGAGGGGAGGCCCGCTACCCCCGCCGGGCGGCGGGGATCGCCAGCAGGGCGCCGAGCACCAGCAGCACGGCGTACCCGGCGGTCTCGTGGCCGTCCGGCACCAGGAAGCGGACGAAGCCGAACAGCCGGAAGCCCCCGAGGTGGTCGGCCAGCAGGCCGGTGCCACCGCCCAGGATCAGGACGAAACCGAGGTAACCGAGCAGGGTCTTCATGCTCCCGAGCCTAGGAATCCGCCGGCCCGCGCCCAACCGACTTTCGGCGCGACCGGCGTTGACCAAAGTCGCGTCCCGCCCTCCCTCCGGACGGAGCAGCCGACACGGCGGTCCGACGGCGGCGCCGGTACGTTCGCCGTGTGCAGCCAAAGCGTGTGCAGTCAGAGCGTGTGCAGTCAGAGCGTGAGCAGCGGGAACCGCAGCGGGGACCGCAGCCGAAACCACCGTCCGTCGCCAGGGTCGCGGCCGTCTCCGCCGCCTCCGCCCTGGTGCTCGCCGCCGGCGCCCCGGCGGCCCTCGCCCAGGACGCCGCCTCCGTCGTCGGCGGCGAGCGGCTCGGCCGCCCGGCCGTCCAGGTCGCGCCGCTGGCCGGGGCCCCCGCCCTGCCGGCCGAACTGACCGGCCGCTCCTGGCTGATCGCCGACGCCGGCACCGGCGAGGTGCTCGCCGCGCGCGACGCCCACCTGCCGATGCCCCCGGCCAGCACCCTCAAGATGCTGTTCGCGGACACCGTGCTGCCCAAGCTCGACCGCTCCACGGAGCACCAGGTCACCCCCGCCGAACTCGCCGACCTCGGCGTCGGCAGCAGCCTGGTCGGCGTCAAGGAGAACCTGCCGTACCGGGTGGAGGACCTCTGGCGGGGCGTCTTCCTCAGCTCCGGCAACGACGCCGTGCACGTCCTGGCCCACATGAACGGCGGCGTCCAGCAGACCGTCCGGGAGATGCAGGCCCGCGCCCAGTCCCTCCAGGCCCGGGACACCAAGGTGGTCTCCCCCGACGGCTACGACATGGACGGCCAGGTCTCCTCCGCGTACGACCTCACCCTGTTCGCCCGCGCCGGGCTGCGCAACGCCGACTTCCGGTCCTACTGCGCCACCCGCACCGCCCGCTTCCCCGGCGGACTCGACAAGACCACCGGCCAGCGCACCGCCTTCGACATCGCCAACACCGACCGGCTGCTCGGCAAGTACCCCGGCCTGATCGGCGTCAAGAACGGCTACACCACCAACGCGGGCGCCACCTTCACCGGAGCCGCCGAACGCGGCGGCCGCACCCTGCTGGTGACCGTGATGCACCCCGAGGCGCAGAGCAAGGTCTACGACGAGGCCGCCGTCCTGCTGGACTGGGGCTTCGCCGCGGCGGGCAAGGTCCAGCCGGTCGGGCAACTCGTCGAGGACCTCGCCGCGCCGAAGGGCTCCACCAAGGACGGCGCCCCGGGCGCGCCCGCCACCCCGGCCGACGGCGCCCCGCAGGCCGCCGCCGACAGCGAGGCCGACCTGCCGCCCTGGTCCCGCACCCCCGTCCTCGGCGGCGACGACTCCGTCCTCGCGCCCGCCCTCTGGACCGGCGCCGCCGTCGCCACCGGTCTCGCCGTCTGGGGCACCGCCCGCGGCTCCGCCCGCCGCCGCGCCGGCCTCGCCGCCGCCCGCACGGCCCCCGCCGCGGGCGCCGCACCCACCGGCCCCCGGCCCACCGGCCCCGCGTCGGCCGGCGGCAGCACGGGCCTCGGCACCGGCTTCGGCACCGGCGCCTCCCGGATCTGTGCCACCGGCGTCGGCGGCCGCGTGGCCCGCCGTCTCACCCGACGCGCCCGCGCCCTCCTCCGCGGCACCCGCCCCCGCCGGGACGGCTGACCCGGAGGTCGGTCGTGGAGCTGTGGCTGCTGAACCACCTGTCCACCGCCTGGCTCGGCGTGCTGGTGGTCGGCGGGTCCGTCCTGCTGGCCCTGGCCTGGAGCGTCCTGGTCAGCCGCTGGTCCCCGACCCTCGCCCGGGGCGGGAACAACGACATGGTCGGCGTGGTGCTCGGCATCTTCGGCGCGATCTACGGCCTCATCCTGGCCTTCGTCATCGTCAACCTGTGGACCGAGCTGCAGGACACCCAGAAGGTGGTCTCCGCCGAAGCCACCGCGGTCTCCCAGATCGCCCGGGACGCCGCCGCCTTCCCGCCCGGGCCCCGGGCGGCCGTCACCGCCTCGGTCGGCGACTACGTGCACGTCGTGGTGGAGCGGCAGTGGCCGCTGATGAGGTCCGGCCGCGGCGAGTTCACGGCCACCGGCACGGAGGTCGACGCGATGTACCGGGCGCTGCTCGCGTTCGAGCCGCAGTCGCCGTCCGAGCAGGCCTTCTACGCGAAGGCGCTCGACAGCCTCAACGACGTGGCCGGCCGGCGCCGGGACCGGATCAACGCGAGCGGCTCCGAACTGCCCGTCCTGCTCCAGGTCCTGATCGTCGGCGGAGCGGTGGCGATCGTCCTGCTGTCCCTGCTGTACGGCGTCCGCGCCCGGCGGGCACGGCTGCTGTTCGTCGGCTCGGTGGCCGCGCTGATCGGATTCAGCCTGCTGCTCGTCCTGGTGCTGGACCGGCCGTTCGCCGGGGAGCTCTGCATCTCGCCGGAGCCGTTCAGACAGAGCGCCCTCGCCCGCTTCTGGTGACCGGCCACAGCGCTCCCACCTCGTAGACTCTCGGCCATGACCATGCCCGACCCCACCGCCGCGGCCCGGCTCGCCCGGATCGTCAGCCTCTCCTCCGGCAGCTACCTGCTCGTCACCACCTACAAGAAGGACGGCACCCCGGTGCCGACCCCGGTGTGGGTGGTCCGGGACGGGGAGGCGCTCGGCGTCTGGACCGTCGCGGACTCCTGGAAGGTCAAGCGGATCCGCAACCGGTCCGACGTCCTGGTCGGGCCCTGCGACGTCAAGGGCCGCCCGACCGGCGACCAGTACCCGGCCACCGCCGAACTCCTCGCCCCCGAGCGCACCGCCGCCTACCGCACCCTGCTGCGCCAGAAGTACGGGCTGCTCGGCGTGCTCACCCTGCTCGGCAGCCGGCTGCGGCGCGGTGAGCGCGGCACCGTCGGCATCCGGATCACCCTGACGGATCAGGCGGACCGGACGGACTGATGGAACATGACGAGGCCGCGCCGCCGCCCCTGCTGGTGGTGGACGGCGCGAACGTGGTCGGCTCGGTCCCCGACGGCTGGTGGCGCGACCGGCACGGCGCCGCCGAACGCCTCCGGGACGCCCTGGTCGCCGTGGCCGCCCGGGGCGTGCCGGAGCACCCCGGCCCGCTGGAGGTGGTGCTGGTGGTCGAGGGCGCGGCCCGGGGCGTCACCGGGCTGCCGGAGGTCCGGGTGGTGTCGGCGGCGGGCAGCGGCGACGACCGGATCGTGGAACTGGTCCGCGAGGCCCGCACCGGGGATCCGGCGCGGGCCTGCCTGGTGGTCACCGCCGACCGCGAACTACGGGCCCGGGTCGGCGCGTTGGGCGCCGCCGTGACGGGCCCGCGGAGCGTCCGGCGCTGAGCCCCCGGCCGGGTCCGACCACGGTCGGTCCGTCGGCGGTCAGTCGGTCGGCGGAGCGGGGCGGACCTGGAGGGCGTTGATGCCCCAGTGGATCGACGGGTCCGAGGGGCGGACGGTGAACTGGAAGTCCCGGCCCGGCCGGGCGGGGATCTCCACCGAGCCGACGCCGACCGCGTCCGCCGGGCACTGCACCGTGAAGTCGGCCGGGGCCTGCCCGCCGACGTGGACCTGTGCCGAACCGCCGCCCCGGCAGCCGACGACGACCGTGATCGGCAGCGACTCCGTCACCGAGGCCGTCACGGCGCCGCCGTTGCCGATCCAGTCCGGGATCGAGAACATGGTGTCCTCGTCCGGGGTCGGCGGCAGGATCCGCCCCGTCCCCGGCCCGCCGATCGGGGTGTCCGGCCCGTCGGTCGGCCGCGCCGACGCCGTTCCGGCGAACGCCAGCGCCACCCCCAGGACCCCGGCCGCCACGCCCAGTGCGCGGGCCCGCTTCGTCGTCTCCATCGCCATCCCCCCGGATGCTCGTCGTACCTGCGCCGGTCTTCGGCACACGAATGATCGTACGACGCCGGTACGACAGCGGTACGACACCCGGTACGACGGCGGCGGGCGGACCGGGCCGGGCGGACCGTGACGAGCGCCACCCGCCCGGCCCGGAAGGTTCGGGAACCGACCGCTCCGGCCGTCCGACTGGTGGGAGGTGAAGCCGAAATCGCCGGGTGTCCGGCCGTCGAGTGTGCTGGTGGGGTTCGCCCTGCTGCTGGTGGTGGTGTTCGTGGTCTCGTACGCGGTGGGGCGGCAGGCGGGGCCGGTGGCCCCGGGGCTGACGCCGAGCCGGGGCGGCGGTTCCTCGCCCGGCATGGGCGGGCACGACATGGGCGGGATGCGGTGAGCCCGGTCGCGGGGGCGGACACCGGGGAGCTGGTGTCCACCGATCTGGCGGTCGGCGGGATGACCTGCGCGGCCTGCGTGGGCCGGGTGAAGAAGCGGCTGGGCCGGATCGACGGGGTGACGGCCGGGGTGAACCTGGCGACCGGCCGGGCCCGGGTGCTGCACCCGGCCGGGGTGTCCGTGGACGAGCTGGTCGCGGCCGTCGAACGGGCCGGGTACACGGCCGAGTTGGCGGCCTCCGGGGTGCTCGGCGGACTGCCGGAGGAGGAGCCGGACGAGCGCCGGCGACTGCTGGTCACCACCCTGCTGGCCGTCCCCGTGCTGGCCCTGTCGATGGTGCCCGCGCTCCAGTTCGACGCCTGGCAGTGGGTCTGCTTCGCCCTGGCCGTGCCGGTGGTGACCTGGGGGTCGGCCGGCTTCCACCGGCGCGCCCTGCAAGGGTTGCGGCACGCCGCCGCGACCATGGACACCCTGGTCAGCCTGGGCGTGGTGGCCTCCTTCGCCTGGTCCGCCTACGCGCTGTTCCTGGGCGGGGCAGGCGAGTTGGGCATGCGGATGCCGTTCTCGCTGACCGCCGACGGTGGCGGCGCGGCGCACGTGTACCTGGAGGCGGCGGTCGGGGTGCCGCTGTTCGTGCTGGCCGGGCGGCTGCTGGAGGGCCGGGTGCGCCGCCGCAGCGGCTCCGCGCTGCGGGCGCTGGCCGAGCTGGGCGCCAAGCAGGTCTGCGTCCGGGCGCAGGACGGCGAGGAACGCCTGATCCCCGTCGAACTGCTGCTCCCCGGGCAGGAGTTCGTGGTGCGGCCGGGCGAGCGGGTGGCCACCGACGGAGTGGTCGTGGAGGGCGGTTCGGCCCTCGACCTGAGCCTGCTGACTGGGGAGAGCGTGCCGGTGGAGGTCGGCCCCGGGGACGCCGTGGCCGGGGCGACGGTGAACGTCGGCGGTGCGCTGGTGGTACGCGCCACCGCCGTCGGCGCGGACACCCAACTGGCCCGGATCACCGCCCTGGTGGCCGAGGCCCAAGCCGGCAAGGCCCGGGCGCAGCGGCTGGCGGACGCGGTGGCCGGGGTCTTCGTGCCCTGCGTGCTGGCGGTCGCGGTGTGCGTCCTGGGCTTCTGGCTGGGCGCGGGCGCCGCCCCGCAGGCGGCCGTCACGGCGGCGGTCGCCGTCCTGGTGGTGGCCTGCCCGTGCGCACTGGGCCTGGCCACCCCGACGGCGCTGCTGGCGGCGACCGGGCGCGGCGCCGAACTGGGCGTGCTGGTACGCGGCCCCGAGGTGCTGGAGAGCCTGCGCCGGGTGGACACCGTGGTGGTGGACAAGACCGGCACGCTGACCACCGGCCGGATGGAACTGGCGGCGGTGACGGTCGCCGAGGGGTGCACCGAGGCGGAGGTGCTGCGGCTGGCGGGCGCGGTCGAGCACCGCTCGGAGCACCCGATCGGACGGGCCGTCGCGGCCGCCGCCCGGGAGCGCTGCGGGACACTCCCCCCGGTGGACGGCTTCGCCGCCGCCACCGGCCTCGGGGTGTCCGGCACCGTCGAGGGCCGTCCGGTCCGGGCCGTCCGGCCGGACGGCGACGCGCTGCCCCCGGAGCTCGCCGCGGCGGTCACCGCGGCCGGGACGGCGGGCCGCACCGCCGTCCTGGTGGAGCTGGACGGACGGGCCGCGGCCGTACTGGCGGTCGGTGACACGCTGCGCTCCGGCAGTTGGCGGGCCCTCCACCGGCTGCGCGGGATGGGCCTGGAGACCGTGCTGCTGACCGGGGACGGCCCGGGCGCGGCCCGGGCGGTGGCCGCCGAGCTGGGCATCGAGCGGGTGCACGACTCGGCCTCGCCCGAGCGCAAGGCCGAGGTGGTGGCCGAACTGCGGGCCGCCGGACGGACGGTGGCAGTGGTCGGCGACGGCGTCAACGACGCGGTCGCCCTCGCCTCGGCCGACCTCGGCGTGGCGCTGGCCTCCGGCAGCGACGCCGCGATCGGCGCGGCCGGGCTGACCCTGGTGCGCGGTGACATCGAGGCGGTGGTGGACGCCGTGCGGCTGGCCCGGCAGACCCTCGCCACGATCCGGGCCAATCTGCTCTGGGCCTTCGGCTACAACCTGGTGCTGATCCCGCTGGCGGCCGTCGGGCTGCTGAACCCGATGCTGGCGGCGGTGGCGATGTCGCTCAGTTCGCTGCTGGTGGTGGGCAACAGCCTGCGGCTGCGCACCTGGGAACCGGGGCGCGGACGGTCGTCCGGGGGTCGTACGACCAGCGGACGGTCGACGGAGGGTCGTACGACCAGCGGCCGGCCGACGGGGGGCCGTACGACCAGCGGCCGGGCGAAGGGTGGCCTGCGGTGAGGACACGGATATCCGGGCCGCTCGACCGGCTCGCCGTGGTCGGCCCGCCGGTCGGCGCCGCGGCACTCGCGCTGGCCCTGCTCACCGGCTGGACGGCGGTCGGCGGAGCCGGCGTCGGCCCCCGCCCGGTGGAGGCCGGCCCCGGCTGGGTGCTGCTGCCCACGGCCGGCGCGGCCACCGCCACCGCGGCCTTCTTCACGATCCGCAACCCGGGCGACGTACCCGACGAACTGACCGGCGCCGACTGGGAGTTCGGTGGACCGATCACCCTCAAGCGGCACCTCCACCAGGGCGCGGCGGGCCGCTGGGAGCCCGTCCCCGGCCTGCCCGTCCCCGGTCGGGGCGAACTGGCCATGACGCCCGAGGACGCCGACCTGATGATCCCCGCCCCGCCCGCGCTGCGGCCCGGCCAGCGGGTGGCCTTCACCCTCACCTTCCGGCACAGCCCGCCGCTGCACCTGACCGCCGAGGTCCGCACGGCGGCCGACCGGCCGCGCTGAGCCCGAACGGGCCGGCCCGGTGGGGGCGGCGGGCGGGGGCCCCGCCCCCCCGCGGGGCGGGGTCGCCGCCGTGCGCGGGCCCCCCCCCC
>NZ_JBHZCY010000166.1:0-18117 GCF_042786665.1 Kitasatospora sp. NPDC059146
CAAGTACGTCCAGTACGAGGCCGACTCGGGCGCACGCCCAGCCGGGCGCCCAACGCCGCGCGCTGATCTGCCAAGATCCGCCGGACAGGCCCTAGACGGACGTGAGGCCGACCGGGCGGTGCTCGGCGGTCCAGGCGGTGACCGGGGCGAAACCCTGGTGGCCGTACTCGCCGAAGACCGTCAGCGGGCGGCCGGTGGAGACCGCGGCCAGCCGCCACAGGGCGGCCTCGGGGACGGCCGAGGGCCGTACCGGGACGGTGTGGTGGCCGTCCGTCAGGTGCCAGCCGTCCGGGGCGCGGACCGGGACGACCCCGGCGAGCACGGTCGGCCAGCTGTCCAGCCACGGGTCGTCGGCCACCGCGCCGCCGTACCCGGCGACCGCCTCGGCGACGGTGAGCCCGGCGGGCGGGGCGGCCGGGCCCGGCCCGGGGGCGCCGTAGCGGGTGCCGAGCACGGCGCGCAGCGGGCGGGCGCCGGGGTGGTAGGCGAGTTCGGCCTCCAGCAGGTGGCCGGTGGGCAGGGCGAGGTCGGGGGCCCGGCCGGGGCGGCCGAAGGCGAGCAGCAGGGCGGGGCGGCCGGTCTTGGCGCCGCGCAGCCAGACCCGGCGGGTGGTGAGCCGCTCGTCGGTCGCCCCTTCCATCGGCACGGTGCGGCTGCCGAGCACCAGCCAGCGGTCCCGTACGGTCGGGCCGGCGAGCACCTCGGCGGCGTCCAGGGTGTAGCCGACCCGGGCGCGGACGGTGGCGGCCAGCGCGGCCGGCAGCTCGTCGACCCGGGTGGCGGCGGTGGCCAGCAGGTGCAGCATCGCGTACTCCTCCAGCAGCCGGTCCTCCGGCAGGGTGTCCAACTCCCTTACCCGGGCGGCGAGTCCGGGGGCCTGGGCGTCGACCATCCGGGCCGCGACCTCCTCCCAGGGGCCGGCCGAGGACTGGTCGGCCAGGCCGTGCCGGATCCGGTCGGCGAGCCGCAGCCGCAGTTCGGCCGCGCCGGCCGCGACCCGGGCGCCGCGCCGCTCGGCCCGGCGGCGGGCGGCCTCCGGGTCGGCCGGGGCGCTCGCGCGCTTCTCGGCCCGTTCCCGCCGGGCCTCCAGCCATTCGGCCGCCCAGTCGGCGGGCTCGCCGGCCGGTACGGCCTCGGGGGCGCCGCTCCACAGCAGGAGGAGTCCGAGCGCGTGCTTGCACGGGAGCTTCCGGCCGGGGCAGCTGCACCGGTAGGCGGGCGTGGCGAGTTCGATCACGGTGCGGTACGGCGTGCGGCCGCCGCCCCGGCACTCGCCCCAGAGGGCGGCGCCGTCGGTGCCCGTGCCGGTCCAGGGCGCGGGCGCGGACAGCTCGCCCGCGGCCTTGCGCGACGTGGCGTCAGGGGCCAGCGACAGGACGTGTTCGGTGCTCCAGCGTTCCTCCATGCGACCGACGGTAGGCGGGGGCACTGACAGTGGCTGACGGCCCGTCCGGCGCCCGTCCGGCGGTTGTCAGTGCCGCGTTGCAAGGTGGTTCCCACAGGCCGGGACGCCGACCTGGCTCCCTCCGTTCACCTCACCACCGGGGCACCCGCGGGCCCGGCGGCCGACCTCAAGGAGCCCCCATGACCGACGTTCTGCGGCAGCACGCCGAGGACGCGTTCGCCGGCGAACTGGCCGCGCTGGCCGCCCAGGACGACCGCCCGCGCCCCGAGCGCTGGAAGCTCTCGCCGTGGGCCGTGGCGACGTACCTGCTCGGCGGCGAGCTGCCGGACGGCACCCGGATCACCCCCAAGTACATCGGTCCGCGCCGGATCGTCGAGGTCGCCGTCACCACCCTGGCGACGGACCGCGCGCTGCTGCTGCTCGGCGTGCCCGGCACCGCGAAGACCTGGGTGTCCGAGCACCTGGCCGCCGCGGTCAGCGGCGACTCCACGCTGCTGGTGCAGGGCACCGCGGGCACCCCCGAGGAGGCCGTCCGGTACGGCTGGAACTACGCCCGGCTGCTGACCCAAGGCCCCAGCCGGGACGCCCTGGTGCCCTCGCCGCTGATGCGGGCGATGGCGGACGGCAAGCTCGCCCGGATCGAGGAGCTCACCCGCATCCCGGCCGACGTGCAGGACGGCCTGATCACCATCCTGTCCGAGAAGACCCTGCCGGTACCGGAGTTGGGCGGCGAGACGCAGGCCGTGCGCGGCTTCAACGTGATCGCCACCGCCAACGACCGGGACCGCGGCGTCAACGAGCTGTCCAGCGCGCTGCGCCGCCGCTTCAACACCGTGGTGCTGCCCCTGCCCGGCTCGCTGGACGAGGAGGTCGACATCGTCACCCGCCGGGTCAACCAGCTCGGCCGCTCCCTCGACCTGCCCGAACTGCCCGGCGGCGCCGAGGAGATCAGGCGCGTGGTGACGGTCTTCCGGGAGCTGCGGGCCGGTCTCACCGTGGACGGCCGGACGAAGGTCAAGACCCCGAGCGGCACCCTCTCCACCGCCGAGGCGATCTCGGTGGTGACCAACGGCCTGGCCCTGGCCACCCACTTCGGCGACGGCGTGCTGCGCGCCGGGGACGTGACGGCCGGCATCCTCGGCGCGGTCGTCCGCGACCCGGTGGCGGACCGGGCGGTGTGGCGCGAGTACGTCGAAGGGGTGGTGCGCGAGCGCGACGGCTGGAAGGACTTCTACCGCGCGGCCCGCGAGGTGACGGCGTGACCTCGGAGGTCGCCCTGCTGGGCATCCGGCACCACGGCCCCGGCTCGGCCCGGGCGGTGGCGGCCGCGCTGGCGCAGTGGCGGCCGGACGCGGTGCTGATCGAGGGCCCGGTGGAGGCCGACGCCGTCGTCCACCTGGCGGCCGGGAAGGACCTGGTGCCGCCGGTCGCCCTGCTCGCCCACGCGGTGGACGACCCGTCGCGGGCCGCGTTCTGGCCGTACGCCGCGTTCTCCCCGGAGTGGGTGGCGATCCGGTACGCGGTGGACCACGGCCTGCCGGTGCATTTCATCGACCTGCCCGCCGGGTACGCCTTCGCGCCGGCCGCGGGGGACCGGCCCTGGGACCGGGCGGACGACCCGGCCGAGGAGGGCGGGGAGGCCGCCGAGGAACCGCCCGCGGACCCGCTGGCGCTGCTCGCCGGGGCCGCCGGCCACGACGACCCGGAGCGCTGGTGGGAGGACGTGGTCGAGCACCGCGCCCCCGGCGCGGACGCGCTGGCACCGTTCGCCGCCGTCGCCGAGGCGATGGCGGCGCTGCGCGCCGAGGGCCTCGGCGAGTCCCGCCGGGACGAACTGCGGGAGGCCCACATGCGTCAGCGGATCCGGGCCGCCCGGCGGGCCGGTCACCGCCGGATCGCCGTGGTCTGCGGCGCCTTCCACGTGCCCGCGCTGGCGACCGCGCCCACCGTCGCGCACGACCGGGCCCTGCTCGCCGGGCTGCCGAAGAGGGTGCGGGCGGACATCACCTGGATCCCGTGGACGCACCGCCGGCTCTCCCAGGCCGCCGGCTACGGCGCGGGCGTCCGGTCGCCCGGCTGGTACCACCACCTGTTCAGCACCGAGGGCGACCCGGTGCCGCGCTGGCTCACCCGGGCCGCCGACCTGCTGCGCGCCGAGGACCACCCGGTCTCCTCCGCCCACGTGATCGAGGCGGTCCGGCTCGCCGAGACCCTCGCGGTGCTGCGCGGCCGCCCGCTCGCCGGGCTGACCGAGACCCTGGACGCCGTCCGCGCGGTGCTCTGCGAGGGTTCGGACGTCGCGCTGGAACTCGTCCGGGACCGCCTGGTGGTCGGCGACGCGCTCGGCGAGGTGCCGGACGGCGCACCGGCGGTGCCGCTGCAGCGCGACCTGGCGCGGCTGCAGCGCTCGCTGCGGCTCAGACCGGAGGCCGCGCCCCGGGACCTCGACCTCGACCTGCGCAAGGACACCGACGCGGCCCGCTCCCGGCTGCTGCACCGGCTGCGGCTGCTGGGCGTCGGGTGGGGCGTGCCGGCCCGGTCCCCGGTCCACTCCACCGGCACCTTCCGGGAGAGCTGGCGGCTCTGCTGGCAGCCGGAGTTCGCGGTCCGGATCGCCGAGGCCGCCCAGTGGGGCACCACGGTGGAGCAGGCCGCCGTCGGCAAGGCGGTCGGCACCGCCCGCGCCGCCGTCGAACTCGCCGAGCTGACCGGCCTGGTGGAGACCTGCCTGCTGGCCGGGCTGTCCGGTGCGCTGCCCGCGGTGATGCGGGTGCTGGCGGACTGCGCGGCCCTGGACACCGACGTCGCGCACCTGGCGGCCGCGCTGCCGGCGCTGGTCCGGGCGCTGCGCTACGGCGACGTGCGCGGCACCGACCACGGCGCGCTGGCCGGGGCCGCGGCCGGGCTGGCCGAGCGGGTCTGCGTCGGGCTGCCACCCGCCTGCGTCGGCCTGGACGCGGACGGGGCGGCGGCGATGCGGGCCCGGATCGACGAGGTGCACGGCGCGATCGCCCTGCTCGGCCCGGGCCCGGCCGCCGCCGGCCCCGCCGCTGCCGGTACCGCTGCTGCCGCCGATGCCGCCGGGGCCCCCGACGGACTGCCCGACGGACTGCCCGAGCGCTGGGCCACCGCCTTGCGCTCGTTGGCCCGCCGCGAGCCCGCCGGCTCCCCGGCCACCGGCGTCCCCGGCCTGCTGCGCGGCCGCGCCGTCCGGCTGCTGCTCGACGACGGCCGGTTGGACGCGGAGGCGGTCGGCCGACGGCTCCGGCTGGTGCTGTCGACGGCCAACGCCCCGGCCGACGCGGCCGGTTGGGTCGAGGGCTTCCTCGCCGGCGGCGGCGCCCTGCTGCTGCACGACCCCCGGCTGCTCGCCCTGCTGGACGAGTGGCTCTGCGGGGTCGGCGGCGAGGTGTTCACCGATGTCCTGCCACTGCTGCGGCGCACCTTCGCCGGGCTGGAGGCGGGCGTGCGCACCACCATCGGCGCCCGGGTCGCGGCCGGTCCGCTGGACGCCGCCCCGGCGGCGCCCGGGACCGGCGGCGCACTGGACCCGGACCGCGCCGACGCGGCCGTCCCGGTGCTGGCCGTCCTGCTCGGCGTCCGCCCGCGGATCCCCCGCCAGCCCGCCGGCCGCGACACCTGACCCCGGCCGCCACCCCCGACCCGCCCGCCGCACCAGGAGGACCCGATGGCAGCGACCCCGACCGACGAACGGCTGCGCCGCTGGCGCCTGGTGCTCGGCGGCGCGGCCGACGGGACCGGCTGCACCCTGCGCGGTCGCGACGCCGCGATGGACGGCGCCCTCGCCGCGCTCTACCGGGGTGCGCCGGAGGAGGGCGGCAGGACGCCCCGGGGCGGCCGCCGCGCGGCCGGGCTGGGCGGTTCGGCCCCGCAGGTGGCCCGCTGGCTGGGCGACATCCGGGAGTACTTCCCGTCCACCGTCGTCCAGCTGATGCAGCAGGACGCGATCACCCGGCTCGGCCTGGACCGGCTGCTGCTGGAGCCGGAGATGCTGGAGGCCGTCGAGCCGGACGTGCACCTGGTCGGCACCCTGCTGTCGCTCCGGCACGCGCTGCCCGAGACCACCCGGGAGACCGCCCGGGCCGTGGTCGGCAAGGTGGTCGCCGACCTGGAGCGCCGACTGGCGGACCGGACCAGGACCACCCTGGGCGGAGCCCTGGACCGCAGCGCCCGGGTGAACCGGCCGCGCCACCGGGACATCGACTGGGACCGGACGATCCGGGCCAACCTGAGGAACTACCTGCCCGAGCACGGCACCGTCGTGCCCGAGCGGCTGGTCGGCCACGCCCGGGCCCGGCGGGCGGTGAGGAAGGACGTCATCCTCTGCGTCGACCAGTCCGGCTCGATGGCGCCGTCCGTCGTCCACGCCGCGGTGTTCGGCGCGGTGCTCGCCTCGATGCCCAGCCTGGACACCCGGCTGGTCGTCTTCGACACCTCGGTGGTCGACCTCACCGAGCAGTTGACCGACCCGGTGGACGTCCTGTTCGCCACCCGGCTCGGCGGCGGCACCGACATCGACCGGGCCCTCGCCTACTGCCAGTCGAGGATCACCCGGCCGTCGGAGACCGTCGTGGTGCTGATCAGCGACCTGTACGAGGGCGGTGTCCGGGACGGCATGCTGCGGCGGGTCGCCGCGATGAAGGCGGCGGGCGTCCAGTTCGTCGCGCTGCTCGCGCTGTCCGACGAGGGCGCCCCCGCGTACGACCACGCCCACGCCGCCGCCCTGGCCGCGCTCGGCGCCCCGGCCTTCGCCTGCACCCCGGACGCCTTCCCCGGGATCATGGCGGCGGCGATCGAGAAGCGTCCGATCCCGCAGCACCCGACGGTGGCGGCCGACGGGGAGCCCTGACCGGGAGCCCCTGACCGGGAGCTTTGACCGGGGGGTGACGACTTCACTCGAACGTGTGAATCACTCGATCGGTGGACCGCGGGTGCCGTCGACGGCCGGAGGCCGATCTGTGACGGTTCTCACCCATGGCGGACAGGCCCCGGGCGGAACAGTCCCGTCCCACGGGGATAACCTGCCAGACGGACGTGACGCGCGTGTTGATTGACGTGTGCGCCCGTGGCTGTGTGGGCCGCAAGGCCGTACCTCTGCGTACCCGCACCGCTTCGACGACCCGCAGCGAAGATCCTGCCGTGGCACGCTCGTAGAGACACAATCCGCGACCACGAACAAGGACGAACACACGTGGACCTGTTCGAGTACCAGGCGAGGGACCTCTTCGCCAAGCACGGCGTGCCCGTGCTTGACGGTGATGTCATCGAGACCCCCGAAGCCGCTCGCGCCATCGCCGAGCGCTTCGGCGGACGCGCCGTCGTCAAGGCTCAGGTGAAGGTCGGCGGCCGTGGCAAGGCCGGTGGCGTGAAGCTCGCCGCCGACCCGGCCGACGCCGTCGCCAAGGCCGAGGCGATCCTCGGTATGGACATCAAGGGCCACACCGTTCACAAGGTGATGCTGGCCCAGACCGCGGACATCAAGGACGAGTACTACGTCTCGTTCCTGCTGGACCGCACCAACCGCACCTTCCTGGCCATGGCCAGCGTCGAGGGCGGCGTGGAGATCGAGGTCGTCGCCGAGCAGAACCCCGAGGCGCTCGCCAAGATCCCGGTCGACGCCAACGAGGGCTGCACCCCGGAGAAGGCCGCCGAGATCGTCGCCGCGGCGAAGTTCCCGGCCGAGGTCGCCGACCAGGTCGCCGACGTCCTGCAGAAGCTGTGGACCGTCTTCATCAAGGAGGACGCCCTCCTCGTCGAGGTCAACCCGCTGATCAAGTCCGGCGACGGCAAGATCATCGCGCTCGACGGCAAGGTCTCCCTGGACGAGAACGCCGAGTTCCGTCAGCCCGAGCACGAGGCGCTCGAGGACAAGGCCGCGGCCAACCCGCTGGAGGCCGCTGCCAAGGCCAAGGGCCTGAACTACGTCAAGCTCGACGGCCAGGTCGGCATCATCGGCAACGGCGCGGGCCTCGTCATGAGCACCCTCGACGTGGTCGCCTACGCCGGTGAGAACCACGGCGGCGTCAAGCCCGCCAACTTCCTGGACATCGGTGGCGGCGCCTCCGCCGAGGTCATGGCGAACGGCCTGGAGATCATCCTGGGCGACCCCGACGTCAAGTCGGTCTTCGTCAACGTCTTCGGTGGCATCACCGCCTGTGACGCGGTCGCCAACGGCATCGTGCAGGCCCTCGCGCTCCTGGAGAGCAAGGGCGAGAACGTCACCAAGCCGCTGGTCGTCCGCCTGGACGGCAACAACGCGGAGCTGGGTCGCAAGATCCTCGACGACGCCAACCACCCGCTGGTCCAGCGCGTGGACACCATGGACGGCGCCGCTGACCGCGCCGCCGAGCTGGCCAACAAGTAAGGAAGGGGACTTAACACCATGGCTATCTTCCTTACCAAGGACAGCAAGGTCATCGTCCAGGGCATGACCGGCGCCGAGGGCATGAAGCACACCCGCCGCATGCTCGCCTCCGGCACCCAGATCGTCGGCGGTGTCAACCCGCGCAAGGCCGGCACCACGGTCGACGTCGACGGCACCGAGATCCCGGTCTTCGGCTCCGTCGCCGAGGCCATGAAGGAGACCGGCGCCGACGTCTCCGTCCTCTTCGTGCCGCCGGCCTTCACCAAGGCCGCCGTCATCGAGGCCATCGACGCCGAGATCGGCCTGGCCGTCGTCATCACCGAGGGCGTTCCGGTGCACGACACCGCCGCCTTCTGGGCGCACGCCGGTTCGAAGGGCAACAAGACCCGGATCATCGGCCCGAACTGCCCCGGCCTGATCAGCCCCGGACAGTCGAACGCCGGCATCATCCCGGCCGACATCACCACCTCCGGCAAGATCGGTCTGGTCTCGAAGTCGGGCACCCTGACCTACCAGCTCATGTACGAGCTGCGCGACATCGGCTTCTCCTCGGCCGTGGGCATCGGCGGTGACCCGGTCATCGGGACCACCCACATCGACGCCCTCAAGGCCTTCCAGGAGGACCCGGAGACCGAGATCATCGTCATGATCGGTGAGATCGGTGGCGACGCCGAGGAGCGTGCCGCGGCCTACATCGCCGAGCACGTCACCAAGCCGGTCGTCGGCTACGTCGCGGGCTTCACCGCCCCCGAGGGCAAGACCATGGGCCACGCCGGCGCCATCGTCTCGGGCTCCTCGGGCACCGCCCAGGCGAAGAAGGAGGCCCTCGAGGCCGCCGGTGTCAAGGTCGGCAAGACGCCGTCCGAGACCGCCCGCCTGGCCCGCGAGATCATCGCCGCCAAGGGCTGATCCCGGTCACCCGCGCGCCGAGCGCCCCCGCCCCTGTGGGCGGGGGCGCTCGCCGTTCCCGGTGCCGTCGGCGCGTCAGTGCCCCGGACCGGTGGCGCAGGGCAGCGGCGACCAGGTCGGGCACACCGCCGGGTCCTGCTGCGGCGGCGGGGCCACGCCCCGGGCCGCGGCCGGCAGCTCCCAGCGCGCGACCGCCTGGGCCTGCGGCTCCGCCACCACCGCCTCCAGCCCCGGCGTCGGACTGCACCACAGGCTGGTGATGCCGTTCGGCGCCCCGCCCGGCAGCAGCGGCACGCCCGGGGCCTCCACCTCCGCCGTCGGGGCCGGCACGCAGAGCGCGGGGACCGGCTGCTCCGGCCGGTGGAACAGCGCCGCCGGACGCAGCCCGGAGAGCGTCGCCACCGTCGCCCCGCCCACGGCCACCGTCAGCAGCACCGCCGCGCCCGTCCGGGCGGCCGTGCCCATCCGGTGCTTGGCCCGCAGCACCGGCACCGGCGCCCGGTGCGGCTCCGGGCAGCCCCGCACCGCCGCCCGGTGCAGCAGCCCGCTCAGCCCGTCCGCGAACCCCGGCGCCGCCGGGTCCGGCCCCACCAGCTCCGGCACCCACTGCGCCAGCGCCGTCCGCGCCGCCCACACCCGCCCCTCGGCGGCCGCCCGGGTCGACTCCACCTCCACCGCGACCGCCGCCGCCGGCAGCCCCAGCCCGTCGTGCAGCACCAGCGCCCGCCGCTGCGGCCGGGACAGCCGCCGCAGGGCCTTCAACAGCGCCTTGTCCCGGTCGGTCAGCCGGTCGTGGTCCGGCAGCACCGACTGGGCCTCGTCGGCCGGCCGGACCCGGATCCGCCGGTGCGGCAGCGTCCACGCGTGCACCCGCCGGGGGCCGCCGCGCCGCCACGGCGACAGCGCCAGCTCGCAGGCCCGCACCCGCACCCAGCCCTCCGGATCGCCCGAGCCGACCACCCCGCCCCAGTCCTGCCGGGCCTCCCCGAACGCCCGCCGCACGCAGTGCACCGCGCGGTGGCGGCAGGCGGTCAGCAGGAACACCTGCTGCACCAGCCGGGTGTGCGCGGCCTCGTACAGCTCCTCGAAGCTCTCCGTCAGGTCCCGTCCGTGGCCCGCCTCGCTGAGGGCCGCGCTGATCCGTTCACGGGAGTCGGCGGCGTCCCGCCCGCCGGGGGCGGAACCGGAACCGGAACCGGAACCGGGACCGGCCACGGACGCGGTCGCGGGCCGGGCGGCCGCGGGTGGCTGCGGAGCGGCCGGGCCCGGGGCGGCGGTCGGGGCGGTGACCGCGGCGGCGGTGGCGGCGGTGGGGGCGCCCGGCTTGCGCCCGGCCCCCTGTGGGCCGCGCGTGCCGTCCGCGGGACGACGGCGCCGACCCTCGGGCTTGCCCGGGGCTGGCCCAGGGCGCGCGGACGGGCCCTGCGGCTGGCCCTGGTGCTGGCCGGACTGCTGGCCCGGCCCGGAGGCCGCCGGGGTGCCGGGCTCGCCGTGCGCCGTCGACCGGCCGGGGCCGGTGCCGGGTCCGCTGCCGGGTCCGCTGCCGACGCCGGGGGAGCGGTGGCGGCGGTCGCTGTCGGTGCCGGGCTTCCCGCCGGTCGGGGTGGTCTTGGTCATGCCGCTGCGTTCTCCCGGGGCAGTGGGGGCCACTCGCGTACGGTCGGTGCCGGTGGGGGCGGCCGGGGGGCGCCGGCCCGGGCCGGTCGGGGGTGCGGTCCTGAGCAGGGCGATCGCGGCGGCTTCGGTGGGGCAGCCGAGTTTGCGCATGGCCCGGTGCAGATAACTGCGGGCGGTCGCGGTGGTGACGCCGAGTGCGGCGGCGGTGTGATCGAGGCCGTGTCCGGCGGCCAGGTGGGTGAGGGCCTGGGCCTCACGGGGGGTCAGCTTCCGCAGGGGATCGGTGGCACGGGCGGGTGGCGTGGTCATCAGACGCTCCGGGCCGGGGCGGCGGCGGCTTGGGGGCAGGGTCTGAAAAGGCGCATAAGACAATAATCTGGGACACGGCGGCGGTTTGCCGGTTCACGGAGCATGGCGAGTCGCCTTGGCACCATGAGGCGCATGACGCAGCTGATGGGCCGTCCGCTCCTGGAAGTGCCCGGCGAATTGGGTGGACGCCCGGCGCTGGCCGACCTGTTGGCGGGGGTGCGGACGGCGCTGGTCGGTCTCGCGGTGGTCGGGGTGCCGGTCCTCGGGCTCTGGGTGGCGACGCCGTACGCGGACTCCGATGCGGCCGGTGCCACCCGGTTGGCGGGTGCGCTCTGGCTGCTCGGGCACGGCGCGCCGGTCCTGCGCGGCGGCGCGGACGCCCCGCTGACGGTCACTCCGCTGCTGCTCGGGGCCCTGGCCGTGGTGCGGCTGTACCGGGCGGGGGCCGGGGTGGCGGCACGGCGGGGGCTGCGCTCGCGCTGGGGCGGCCCGCTGGCGCTCTGGGCGGGGTACTGCGCGGTGGCGGTCGTGGTGGCGCTGCACAGCGCGGGCGCCGGGCTGTTCCGCAGCCGGGTGCTGCCGGACCTGCTGGTGGTGGGCCTGGTGGCCGGGCTGGCGACGGCGGCGGGCGCACGGTCCGGCGGAGCCGCCGGGACGGAGGGGGCCGGGGGCGCGGCGCGGATCCATGCCGAGGCGCTGTTCGACCGGCTCCCGCCGGGCTGGCGGCCGACCGGGGGCACGCCCGCGGTGTGCCGGGCGGCGGGTGCGGCCGCGGCGGGGCTGCTCGCGGCGGGCGGGCTGCTGGTGGCGGTGGCGGCGGTGCTGGACGCGGTGGCCGGGGGCGGGCGCGGGATGGCGCTGCTCGGCGGCGGGCCCGCCGCGCTGGTCGGGCTGCTGCTGGTCACCGTGGTGCTGCTGCCGAACGCGGTGCTGTGGGGCGCCGCGTACGCGCTGGGCCCGGGCTTCGAGGTCGGCGCCGGGTCGCTGGTGTCGCCGGGCGGGACGGAACTCGGCGCGGTGCCGGAGTTCCCGCTGTTCGCCCTGCTGCCCCAGGAGGGCCCGGGCGGCTGGCGGCTGGCCGCGCTGCTGCTCCCGCTGCTGGCGGGGCTGGTGCCCGCGCTCCTGCTGGGCCGGGCGGCGGCGGGCCGGCCCTCCCCGGCGGGCGGGGGCGGACCGTGGCCGCCCGCGGCGACGGCGACGGCGGCCCTGGCGGCCGCGCTGCTGCTCGGCACCGGGGCGACGGTGCTGGGCTGGCTGTCCGGCGGGGCGCTGGCGGCCGAGCGGATGGCCCGGCTCGGGCCGGTGCCGTGGTGGACGGGCCTGGCGGCGGCGGGCTGGCTCGCTCTGGTGGCGGTGCCGGGCGCCCTGCTGGTGCGGTACCGCGCGCTCGGCCCCGCCCCGGCCGAGGACCCGGCCGAGGCACTGGACGACGACCTGGCCGGGGCTCCGGCCGGGGACCTGGTCCGGGCCCCGGCGTCCGTCGCGGGCGCCTACGCCCGGCTCGCGACCCGGACGCGCGGGAGCGCGCTGCGGCTGCGCGCCGGTGCCCACGCCCTCGTGCTGCGGCTGTCCGCCCGGCGCCCCGCCGACTGACCCCGGTCGGGCCGGCCGTTCGGCGTTCCCGCTCCTGGGCGCTCCCGCTACTCGGCGCGTTCCCGCTACTCGGCGTTCCCGCTGAAGTCCACGTACCACTGCGGCGCGTACCGGTCGCAGTTCTCGGCGCCGACGTTGGTGAGCGAGTCCCGCACGCAGGTGACGTAGTCCCGGTAGTGGACGCTGAGCCCGATCACCGAGGTGGCGACCATGACGGTCATCGCGCCGGTGAGGATCCCGGCGAGCGCGGCCGGGGTGAGCGGGTTCGGCGCCGGGGCACCGACGGGGCCGGTCTGACCGTACGGGCCGGCCTGGCCGTACGCCCCGGCCGGTGCCGCGGCGGGAGCCGGGGCGGTCGCGGTCCGCCCGGCCCGGAGCGCGCCGACGCCCCAGACGATGCCGAGCACGCCGGCCAGCAGGGCGATCCAGTGGAAGCCGGTGAACAGGCAGACCAGCGCGAACGGTCCGGCCAGCGCGGCGTTGCGCGCCTTGCGGTGGGCCGGGTTCGCCAGGTCGAGCCGGGGCGGCTGCGGACCCTGGGGGCGACGGCCGGGCCCGCCCTCGCCGGGGCCCGGTCCCCACTGCTGGGGGTGCGGCGGGCGGTCGCCGCCGGGACCGCCGGCCTGGCCGCCGTCGCCCTCCGGACCCTGGCTGGGCCAGGGGCTGCGCGGCCGCCACGGCTGGTCCGGGGCGTCCGCGGGCGGCGGCGCGAAGGGGTTGCGCTCGTCGGTGTCGTCGCCGCTGCTCATGGGTTCAGCCGTTCCTTCTCGGTCGGGGCTCGTGCGGAGGGTCGCGCTCGGGGGCGGTCTCCTCCGCCCCAATGATCCCGCAAGCGTTCGAGGGCCCGTCGGGGGCCTGCCCGTACCGGGGCCGGTCGCCCGTAACTCCGGTGCGGAGGGCCCGAGGAGATCCCCGTCTCAACTACGCGCGTAGCGCCGGAGGGAGGGTGCGGGGGGCCTCCGACCAGCCGTTATCGTGGTGACGGTCAGCAGCTCCCACGGGTTCCCCCGGTCCCGCGTCGCGGCGGGTTCTCCTGGTGTTCCCCCTCGCTCGACCTGCCGTTCGTAGTGGCCCCACCGCCGGTGGACGTACCAGCGGGCGGCGCCCGACCTACGGAGAATCGCGCAGTGGCCGCCGCCCCCGCCCAGCTCTTCCCGCCCCGTACGCCCGGACCGGCCCGCCTGGTGGTGCTGGTCTCCGGCTCCGGCACCAACCTCCAGGCCCTGATCGACGCCGCCGCCGACCCGGCGTACGGCGCCGGGATCGTGGCCGTGGGCGCGGACCGGGACGGGATCGCCGGCCTGGAGCGTGCCGAGCGGGCGGGCCTGCCGACCTTCGTCCACCGGGTGAAGGACTTCGCGGACCGGGCCGACTGGGACCGCGCGCTGACCGCCTCCGTCGCCGCCCACCAGCCCGACCTGGTGGTCACGGCCGGCTTCATGAAGATCCTCGGCCCCGAGTTCATCGCGGCCTTCGCGGGGCGGATCGTCAACACCCACCCCGCACTGCTGCCGTCCTTCCCCGGCGCCCACGGCGTCACCGACGCGCTCGCGTACGGGGTGAGGGTCACCGGCTGCACCGTCCACCTGGTCGACGCCGGAGTGGACACCGGGCCGATCATCGCGCAGGGCGTCGTCGAGGTGCTCGACGCCGACCACGCCGATGGCGGCGACGCGCTGCACGAGCGCATCAAGACTGTCGAGCGCAAGCTGCTCGTCGACGTCGTGGGCCGGCTGGCCCGCGAAGGTCACCGCATCGAGGACCGAAAGGTATGGATCCCGGCATGAGCGCGAGCTCCACCACGCCCCCCGTTTCGGAGAACATCCGTCCGATCCGTCGCGCGCTGATCAGCGTGTACGACAAGACCGGTCTGGAGGAGCTGGCCCAGGGCCTGCACGCCGCCGGGGTCGCCATCGTCTCCACCGGCTCCACCGCCGGCCGGATCGCCGCCGCCGGCGTCCCGGTGACGGAGGTCTCCGAGCTGACCGGCTTCCCGGAGTGCCTGGACGGGCGCGTGAAGACGCTGCACCCGCGCGTGCACGCCGGCGTGCTCGCCGACCTGCGCCTGGAGTCGCACCGCGCGCAGCTGGCCGAGCTCGGTGTCGAGCCCTTCGACCTGGTCGTGGTGAACCTCTACCCGTTCAAGGCCACCGTCGCCTCGGGCGCCACCCCGGACGAGTGCGTCGAGCAGATCGACATCGGCGGCCCGAGCATGGTCCGCGCCGCCGCCAAGAACCACCCGTCGGTGGCCGTCGTGGTCGACCCGGCCCGCTACGCCGACGTGCTGACCGCCGTCCGCGAGGGCGGCTTCGACCTGGCCACCCGCAAGCGCCTGGCCGGTGCCGCGTTCGCCCACACCGCCGCCTACGACGTGGCCGTCGCCTCCTGGTTCGAGGCCGGCTACGCCCCCAGCGACGAGCGGTTCCCGGAGTTCCTGGGCGCCACCTGGGAGCGCCAGAACGTGCTCCGCTACGGCGAGAACCCGCACCAGGGCGCCGCGCTGTACAGCGACGGCACCGGCGGCCTGGCCGGTGCCCAGCAGCTGCACGGCAAGGAGATGTCGTACAACAACTACGTCGACACCGACGCCGCCCGCCGCGCCGCGTACGACCACGCCGAGCCGGCCGTCGCGATCATCAAGCACGCCAACCCGTGCGGCATCGCGACCGGCGCCGACGTCGCCGAGGCGCACCGCAAGGCGCACGAGTGCGACCCGGTCTCCGCGTACGGCGGCGTGATCGCGGTCAACCGCCCGGTCACCGTCGAGCTGGCCGAGCAGATCGCCCCGATCTTCACCGAGGTCGTGGTGGCCCCCGGGTACGAGGACGGCGCGGTCGAGGTGCTGGCCCGGAAGAAGAACCTGCGGGTGCTGGTCGCCCCCGGGGCCCCGGCCAACCACCAGGAGGTCCGCCCGATCTCCGGCGGCGTGCTGCTCCAGGACGCGGACCGGGTGCAGGCCGAGGGCGACGACCCGGCGAACTGGACGCTGGCCGCCGGCGAGGCGCTGTCCGCGGCCGAGCTGGCCGAGCTGGCCTTCGCCTGGCGGGCCTGCCGGGCCGTCAAGTCCAACGCGATCCTGCTGGCCAAGGACGGCGCCTCGGTCGGCGTCGGCATGGGCCAGGTCAACCGGGTCGACTCCTGCAAGCTCGCGGTCGAGCGGGCCGGCGAGCGGGCCAAGGGCTCGTACGCCGCCTCGGACGCCTTCTTCCCGTTCCCGGACGGCCCGGAGATCCTGATCGCCGCCGGTGTCCGGGCGATCGTCCAGCCGGGCGGTTCGATCCGTGACGAGCAGGTCGTCGAGGCGGCCCGGGAGGCCGGCGTGACGATGTACTTCACCGGCGCCCGCCACTTCTTCCACTGAGCGGCACGAAGCGGCCCGGTCCCTCGGTCGAGGGGCCGGGCCGCTTCGTCGTGGTCGTGCCGTGTGCTCAGTAGCGCGGCCGGTTGAACCAGCCGGAGCCCTCCTGGGTGCACATGGCGGTGATCCAGATGATGCTGATGGCCAGCCACAGACCGGCCATCACATAGCCGATGGCGGTGCCGGCGCTGACGGCGCCCGCCAGGATCAGCAGGCCGACCAGGCTGCCGAGCGAGCCGTACACGATGGTGGTGATCCGGACGTTGTTGCCGCCCTTGCCGAACTTGGCGCCCAGCGTGATGGAGAGCGCGGCGAACAGCGCGAACAGGACCGCGACGACGATCAGGATGCCGGCGGCGGCGTCGCCCAGCGCGGTGAACGGGTTGTCGCTGGTGGTCGCCTTGGCCGTGTTGGTGACGTCCTTGGCGGCGGCGCCTATGAGCAGGTAGACCAGCGCGAGGATCGCCTGCACACCGCCCACGATGAACAGCAGCACCCGGGCGGTCGTCACCAGGCCCGGCATGGACTGCGGCACGGCCGGCGCGTAGCCGTAACCGGGGGCCGCCTGGGGCGGGTAGCCGTAGCCCGGCGCGGGCTGCGGCGGGGCCTGCTGCGGGTAGCCGTAGCCCGGCGCGGGCGGCTGCTGGCCGTACGGGTTGTTCGGGTCGGGCGGGTAACTCATGGATGCCTCCGGGCAGTTGCGGGAACGCGGGGACGGGACGGCGGAGGGCCCGGTTGCGGCCGGCGAGTCGGGTCGCCGACGGAACGGGACGGTATCGGAGCGCGGTGACAGCCCGGCGGCGGTGACGGGCGCGGCCGGCTCAGTGCTGTGACGGGCCAGTGATCGAACGCGAGGACGGGCACGGCGCGGTGAGGGCGCCGTGGCGGTCTGGCTGCGCGGTGTGCTGTGGTCGGATCACTGGCTCTTTCCCCCGGGTACGCCCTGCTGCGGGACCGTCGGCCCGTCACCGGGCCCGGTCGCGGCAGGGGATGCCCGCATATCGTCAACCGGACGGCAGCGCGCTGTCCAGCCGGTTGTGGGCGTGGTGCGGAGACTGTGGCGCAACCGCAACGTGGTGCGGGCCTTCCGTGCCCGTCCGGTCGCCGGGGCGGCCCCGGTACGGGAGGCGGCCGCGATCCGGGAGAATGGGGTCATGACTGCCCAGATTCTCGATGGCAAGGCCACCGCCGCCGCGATCAAGTCCGAACTCGCCGCCCGCGTGGCGGCCCTCAAGGCGAAGGGCGTCACGCCCGGCCTCGGCACCGTCCTGGTCGGCGACGACCCGGGCAGCCGCTGGTACGTCAACGGCAAGCACAAGGACTGCGCCGAGGTCGGCATCGCCTCGATCCAGCGCGAGCTGCCCGCCACCGCCACCCAGCAGGACGTCGAGGACGTCGTCCGCGAGCTCAACGCCGACCCGACCTGCACCGGCTACATCGTCCAGCTGCCGCTGCCCAAGGGCCTGGACCAGAACCCGGTCCTGGAGCTGATGGACCCGGACAAGGACGCCGACGGCCTGCACCCGACCTCGCTCGGCCGGCTGGCCCTGGGCATCGAGGGCCCGCTGCCCTGCACCCCGCTGGGCATCGTCGAGCTGCTGCGCCGGCACGAGGTCGAGATCGACGGCGCCGAGGTCGTCGTGGTCGGCCGCGGCGTCACCGTCGGCCGCTCGATCGGCCTGCTGCTGACCCGCCGCAGCGAGAACGCCACCGTGACCCTGTGCCACACCGGCACCCGGGACCTCGGCGCGCACCTGCGCAAGGCCGACATCATCGTGGCCGCCGCGGGCGTGCCGCACCTGGTCAAGCCGGAGGACGTCAAGGCGGGCGCCGCGGTGCTGGACGTCGGCGTCAGCCGCAGCGAGGGCAAGATCGTCGGCGACGTGCACCCGGGGGTGGCCGAGGTGGCCGGCTGGATCTCCCCGAACCCCGGCGGCGTGGGCCCGATGACCCGCGCGATGCTGCTCAACAACATCGTCGAGGCGGCCGAGCGCCGCGCCGGCGTCTGACCCCCGAGGGACGGCGAGCATGACTGAACCGCGTCCGGCGCGGTCCCGGCAACGGCCGGTCAAGACCACCGGCACCCTGCCGCCCGAGGGGGCCGCCCCGGCCCTCGGGCGCGACCACGCCCTGCCGGTCCGGCAGTGGCCGATAACGCTGGTCCTGTCGGTGGTCGGCGCCGGCCTCGCGGTCACCTGGCTCGCCGACTTCAAGGACGGCTTCAAGTACGGGCTGCTGATCCTCGGCACCGGCGTGCTGCTCGGCGCGGTGCTGCGGCTGGTGCTGCCCGAGGTCGGGATGCTGGCCGTGCGCAGCCGCTTCACCGACGTGATCGTGCTGGCCTTCCTGGGCGCCTCGATCGTGCTGCTGACCCTGGTCGCGCAGCCGAACCCGTGGCTGGAGATCCCGCTGCTGGACAACATCGGCCAGCTGATCGGCCGGCCCAAGCGCTGAGCCGCGGCCCGGCGGCGCCGAGCAGCGGTAGGGCGCCGAGCGCCGCGGCCCCGTCCGGGACTCCCGGACGGGGCCGCGGCGTGTTCC